>JBDUDG010000049.1:0-13085 GCA_040003045.1 Saprospiraceae bacterium
CCCAGGCATAGTGACCACTAAAATAGCAGAGTGGATAGGAGCCCGAAATAAAATCCAGACAAAAAATACCTGGTCCACATACTACCAGTATAAGGCTCATCGGAAAGATCTTTGGCGATACTATATCTTCTCAGCCCAAAAACCAGTATAGATGATTGAATCTAAAAAATGGACTAATGAACTACTTGATAGAATGCGAACGCAGGGCGATCCTGCCGCAGACATTGCAGCTAGATCGCTTTTTGAAGCCGTTAAAGGCAGCACAGAAGCAGAAGTAGGAGCATTTATTTCGTCATTCGTGTCACGGGATTTCAGCAAGGCATGGTCAACTTCCCTCATCAAAGATCCTCCTGAACTTGTGGCCTACTTTGAAAATTTCGATGATTTCAAATTTTCAGCGAAAGAGATCAAATACCTGGAAGATGGATCCGATCTATATGATCTTCATGGCCCCTGGATCACATTCTGTCTTGGTGTCAGATCACTGCTGAAGCAATACGCACACACGAAGGCCATCGAAGTATTGAGACTTACTACCCTGCTGGTGGCACATGTCAATCGAAGAATTCTTGAAACAATGCAATTTGTCATCGATGTGATGACTGAAGGCTGGTATATAAAATCTGGAGATGGCTCAGTAAAGCTTAATTTACAACATCCGGGTTTGCAATCCATTAAAAAACTTCGTTTGCTCCATTCCATGATCCGTTACAGGATCAAGAATAAAATGTATGACACCTCACTTGGGATTTATGATGAAGCTGCTCTTGGTCTTCCGATCAACCAGGAAGACATGGTGTTTGCCATACATACATTTAGTCTTGAAATCATCGAGGGTTTAAGGGAGATGCGCATTGAGATATCTGACGATGATGCAGAGAACTATTTCCAATGCTGGAAACTCTTTGGACGTGGTCTTGGTGTTAGCAGGGAATTGGAGCCGGAGAATTATGCAGATGCGATCGAATTGCAAAACATTATTTACCAGAGACATTTTACAATGCCAAATAGTGTAGGACCTACCCTGTCAAAAGCTTTAACAGCGTGGTTTGTTGAAACTGTTCCCCTACTCGATCATCAAACCTTAATCACCTTCATCAGAGATTTTAATGGACCTGAAAACTTCTCCATTCTGAGTAATAATCTGGGTATTGATATTGGAAATCCTGTCGCCAACCTTGGGGAGCATCTAAAAAACGACATGGCTTTTGAAGAAAAGTCAGACAGGCCTTCCATGGTGGCAGCAAAGCCAGGACAAATGAGTATGGACAATTTCTTTCTTCATTTTCTCCGTACTTTACTGACGACAGAAAGGGGTGGAAAAAATTCAGCTTTCCGGATCGGCGATGGATTTATGGCCTCATGGAATCTAAACAGCATCGAAGAAAATCCTCTTGGAAAAGGCACGGTCATGTGGCTCGCGATCAAATTAATCTTCGGAAAAATAATTTATAAACTAACCCATCTTTTCAGTCCAGGGGCAAAAAATTCATAAATATGGAACAGGTTCTGGAGAAAATTTATGAAAGTGCAAATGCGACCGTCTACAAGAAAAATGACCCGGTACATGGATTGATCACGCTAAAAGTGCTCAAAGCTGATTTTACAAATCCAAAACAAATCCTAAAATTCAATAACGAATATTCCATACTCTCCGGTCTTGATATTCCTGGGATTAAAAAAGTCATTTCAAAAGGTGTTTACCAGGGTTCTCCGAGTCTTGAATCGGAATTCTTCAATGGTATCCCTCTGAAAAGATATATCACTGAGTTTACTTTTAGCATGGGGGATAGACTCTCTATTGCGGCTAAACTTGCGCATATCCTCGGACTAGTACATCAGAAAAATATTATACACAAGGATCTTACTGCAGAAAACATCCTTATTCAACCGGAAACACTTGAGATCAACATCGTCGATTTCGGTCAATCCATTAAAATCGATGTTAAGACCATCCATTTAAGTAACCCGGATCAATTGGAAGGAACGCTCTCCTACTTCTCTCCGGAACAAACTGGACGAATGAACCGGATCCTGGATTACAGATCCGATCTATACTCTGCAGGGGTGATCCTTTATGAGTTATTTACCGGACATCTTCCTTTTGAAATAAAAGATCCGCTTAAGCTCATCCATTCACATCTTGCTTTATATCCTGTTCCTCCGGAACAAGTCAATCCTTTAGTTCCTGTCCAGGTCTCGCGCATCATCAGGGTGTTGTTGTCGAAAAATGCAGAAGACAGGTATCAATCCGGATTTGGATTGGAGTCAGATCTGAACAGGTGCATTGAAATGCTCAACGTCATTGGAAAGATCAACGAGTTTGAAATATCGAACAATAAAGTTTTTACAAAATTCCAGATTCCTCAAAAACTTTACGGCCGTGAACAGGAAGCTCAAATGCTCATGCAGTCTTTCGATCAGGTCACGGATGGAAAAGGAAAGATGATCCTCGTGTCGGGTTATTCAGGTGTCGGAAAAACTGCATTAGTCAACGAGATCCATAAACCGATCACAGCGAAAAGGGGCAATTTTATCCGGGGCAAATTTGATCAGTATAACCGAAGCATTCCTTATAGTGCAGTGACACAAGCACTGAATGAATATTGCCAGCTCATCCTGACAGAACCTGATGGACAACTTCAGTTTATTAAAAAAAGAATTTCCGATGCCCTTGGACATCAGGGCCAGGTCATCACTGAGATCGTTCCTGATCTTCAGCTGATCATCGGGAAACAGCTTGAAATGGTGCGCTTAGAACCGGTCGAAAATAAAAACAGGCTTGATCTTCTTCTCCTCAAATTTTTCAAAGCCATTGCCACTATTGATAGCCCTCTTGTATTGTTTTTGGATGACTTGCAATGGGCTGATTCTGCATCATTGGATCTGATCAAAATGCTCGGCCTGGAGAGTGAATCACTTGTGATTCTGATCATAGGAGCATATCGGGACAATGAGGTCGATTCGTCACACCCGCTTTCCATACTGCTTCAGGATTTTAGTAAAAAAGGCATCAACATCTTTGATCTCAAGGTCAGGCCATTGCCTTACGAAGATGTACATAGCATGATCGAGGATACACTCCACCAAAAAGGAATGGATGAAATCTCCGGCCTGATCTTTGAAAAAACAAAAGGCAATGCATTTTTTACCATTCAATTCATCCGGGTTCTTCTTGACCAGCACCTGCTTGCTTTTGATGAGAATGAAAAAATATGGCGGGCCGATCTTGTAAAAATTAAAGCGCAATCTTTCTCAGACAATGTAGTCGACCTGATGGTCCGTAAAATCAAATCTCTTGATGCGGACACACAATTCAGTCTGACGATGGCAGCAGCAGTTGGAAATAAATTTGATTTAGAGATTGTCAGCGGCATCATGGACAAACCACCCGGTGATGTGCTGGAACATTTTTGGCCTGCACTCACCGAGGGTTACATAATTCCAGTCAACGAAAATTACAGGATGTTTGGCATAAAAGAATTGAATGTCGATCCTGCCAATGTGCTTTTTACTTTTGCCCATGACCGTATACAACAAGCGTCATACCATCTCATTCCGGAAGAAGAAAGACCAATGTTGCATTTGAAAATTGGCCGTACCCTTGATTCAAAATTCCACAGTGATGAAGAACACCTTTTTGATATTGTCAATCACTACCTGCTTGGCCTGTCAGAAGTTAAGGAACATGCAGAACTTGAAAAAACAAGATCACTGAATCTCCGCGCAGGCATACGTGCAAAACAAGCCAATGCTATCGGATCAGCTATCCGGCATTTTTCAACCGCGTTACAACTTACATCTTCCGAAGGGTGGAAAGATGACTATGTAAATACACTTCTGCTCAATAAAGAACTTGCTGAAGCCTACTATCTCGATGGACAACTTGAAAAATCGCAATCATTAATATTCCATTGTCTTGAAAAAGCAACCAATCCTATAGATCGTGCGGATCTATATTATGTTTGGATGCTTCGTCTTGCCCTTGAATCCAAATATGATGAAGCGCTGGATGCTGCCATAAATGGATTGAAGGAATTGGATTATGACTTCCCTAAAGTGACCACACAGGAAGTCGTCCAGCAACATCTTCAGCAAATCATAGCCTACTTCCAGGAGCACCCGATCCCTACCCTCTATGATCTTCCGGTCATGACAAGTGAAAAATACAAGGCTGTCATGAAAATAATGGACAACCTCACAGCGCCATTGTACCTGGGTGGGAAAACAGAGTTGTGGATTTTACATGTCTTTAAAAAGATACTTATCTCCACCGAACATGGCATGACACATCCACTGTCTTATGCCTTTTCTGAATTGGGACTGATCTTCAATCTTTTTGAAATGTTTGATTATGGGTTGCCTGCAGGAGACCTGGCCAGGAAGCTTTCATACCGTTATGAAAAAGAAGCACCAAGACAAAAAGGACGCACAGGAAATATTGTCGCCAATTACGTTTACCCTTACTATAAACACATCAGGGACATTGACGAATACAACCGCGAAACGATTCTGTCTGCGCAAGAAAGTGGTGAGCTGATATTCGGTGGATATGCGGTGATGAATCAATATTTCAATCACTACTACACCTCTGAAAAACTATTGCAGGAATTGTCCATGGAATTTGATGCTGGCATTTCCTTTGGTCGCAAGATCAATCACCACATGGTCCACAATGCGCTCGTTGCATTGGAGATGTGTGTTGATTACCTGATGAACCCTGATCTCACCAACCATGAAGTCAGGTCAAGACGATTTGAAATCGAGGAGTTCCTGAATATTTGTCAGACTAACAATGAATTGTATGGCCCTGTATGCCTTTACATCTATTCGATGCAGGTTTATACGATCATGAATAAATATGATCTGGCTTTAACCGCCGATGTAAATGCCGCGAAATTTGTCGCTCCTATTTTCGCAGCTGTACCTCACTATAGCACTTATATGTTTTTCCATGGGATCCTGCATCTGGATATGGCCATCCGGGATAAAAACTATGTGATCCCCGAAAGTGTGAATACGTTTGTCGGGTACCTGGGCAGACTTAAAGTGATCAATCCTTCCAACTTTGAACACAAACATCTTTTGCTGGAAGCAATGAAAATGCAGGTAGACGGTAAAATCATTGAAGCATTAAATCTTATTGAAGCAGCCATTGAATCTGCACAGAAATATAAATTTGTCAACAACCTGGCAGTTATCCATGAGAAAGCTGCTGCTCTTTGGATGAATGAAGGAAGACCACATTATGCCCTTTATCATATCAAGCAATCCATCATATGCTATACGCAATGGGGTGCATTTGCAAAAGTGAAGCAGCTTCAGCAGTATTATGCGTATTCTGTGAATCTTCAGTCCGCAGGTGGTAAAAATGAAATAAATGTTGGTCTGACAGAGACTATTGACAAAGAGCAGCTCGATCTCATGAGTATCTTCAAAGCCTCGCAGGCTTTCACAGGACTGCTATCCATGGGAGAACTGAAAAAGCACATCATCGATGTCATGATGGAGGGGGCTGGCGCCACGCACGCTGCCCTGATTTCTCCTGATCCAAAAGGAATCAAGGTTGAAATTCTTGGAAGTGTTGGTCAGGAATATAGAAGTGAGCCATTTCTGATCAAAGGGGAAACGGACATCTTGCCTGTTTCCATCATCAATTACGTCACCAGGAAAAAAGAGCCATTGCTGATCAATGATCTTTCTGCGGACAGGATGTTTAACCGGGATCCATATTTTGAAGCCTACCATCCACAATCCATTTGGGTGCTTCCTTTGATCATCAATAATGATCTCAAAGGCATCCTCTATCTTGAAAATAATTTGTCTGTCAATGCTTTTACCGAGGATCGAATCAGATTGCTCCAACTACTGAGTTACCAATTGGGTATTTCAATCGAAAACGCGAGGCTGTATGAGAATATGTCAGCTACAAATGTGATGTATCAGAAATTCGTACCTCTTCCTTTTCTGAATACATTGGGGTATGATTCAATATTGAGTGTCCGGCTTGGTGATCAAATCCAGCGCGAAATGACCATCATGTTTACCGACATCCGATCATACACCACGATCTCTGAAATGCTGTCGCCTGCAGAAAATTTCAGATTTATCAATGATTATCTAAGTTATACGGCGCCATGTATTGAGAAACACGGTGGCTTCATCAACCAATTTACCGGAGATGGAATGATGGCCCTGTTTACGGATGTTGATCAGGCGCTCAATGCTGTGATATCAATGCAACAGGCAGTTCGTGACTACAATGAAAAGCGCGCTTCATCAGATCAGGAACCTATAAAGATTGGCATAGGTCTTCATACCGGGCTGATCATGCTTGGAGTCATTGGCGATGTGAACAGATATGATGCCGGAGTGATCAGCAATGAAGTGACCACTGCTTCCCGTATAGAGGGGCTTACGAAGATGTTCGATGCATCCATCCTGATCAGCGAAAGCACATTGTCGAAAATCGAAAAACTGTCAGAATATGATTATCGCTACCTGGGATCTGTCCAGGTAAAGGGACGTACTGCAGCAGTAAAAGTCTTTGAATGCTTCAGTGGTGACAAGGAGAATATTATTGAATTAAAAAACCAGACGCTGGTCGATTTCAATGAAGGATTGAAATCCTATTTTGAAAGAGACTTTATCATAGCCGCCGGACATTTGAAAAAGGTGCTCAATGTGAACCCCGGTGATGTTACAGCGGACCGCTATTTCAGGCATGCTGCTGACCTCATGGTGAAAGGTGTGGGTGTAGAATGGAGTGGCGTGGAGATCATGACAGAGAAGTAAAGAAGGCCGGATACTTCTGATCCAATACTATTCTTCTTCTTCAGTGCTTGTATCGGCTTCTCCTTCAGTGATAGTGAGATAATCCATGTCACCGTACTTTTCTTCGTATTCTTCCTTCACACTTTCTTTCAATTCGCCGCTTTCATCATAATCATCATCGTCTTCAATGATCTGGCGGGCCTCATTGAGTGTCATACGGACCAGATAATTCCTGTCGTCAGTTTCAAAAGGAAGGGCCGACACAAATTTGCCTTCAGCATTTTTGTATTGTATCAGGTGTTTGGCAAATCCATAAGGATACATGAGCTTGATCTGTTCCTGGATCGCTTCATCCAGTTTTTCATAATCCTTTACGATACGTGGTTTATTAGCCATGTTTAAATAAGGTGTTTTGTCAATAAAAACTAACGAAGGTGGATTCGATCCTCGTTACAGGGCGTAAGTTGTAAAATTATCCCTGACAAACAAAAGACTTTTATTTGAAATTCTGATAAGATTTTTTTTTAGCGATAGACCTGAGAATAAAAATAGAATTTCAGGATTGGGTTCTTCGTCATGAGTTTCTCAAAAAAAAGAAACCGGGCTGGAATTCTCATCTTTCCAGCCCGGCATTTTTAACCAAACCAACTAAATCCAACTTACCCTTATCAGGCCAGGGCTGTGATATCCCTGATCAGAATACTGTTACGGGTAAAATAAATCTTATTCGTTTTTCGTAAGTTGTTCAGTACAGCAGTCACGGTCTGCCGGCTTGTGCCTGTGTAGTTTGCTATGTCTTGTTGCGTCAGCGAATGCTTTAACAATGTTTCCAGTCCGACCTGCCTCCCTGACTTCTGCGCATTTTCCAGGATGAAATCAATGATCCTGCCTCTTGCATCTTTGAAGATGAGAGATTCCAACTGATTTTCTGTTTGCATTAATTTATACCCGATCATAGAGACCACACTCATGGTGAGTTGTGGATTCTGATCCATAATTTTTCGGAAATGTCCCACGCCTATTTTATAATATGTGGTAACAGTGGATAGTGAAGCCGCAAAATTGTGATGTGGTAAGTGCTGCTGGATCAGTGCCATTTCTCCAAAAACCATCCTTGGATGAAGGACCTGTTTGATCACTTCACGACCATCTTCATGATGCGTCCCGATCTTAACGCTTCCCTCGCACAGGATATAGAAAAAATCTGCAGCATCCCCTTCTGCAAAAATATTGGCGTATTTCTGGGCAGTGCAGTATTCCATGTGTGTGGCCAGAGTACTTAATTCATCCTTTTCCAGCACATTGAAAAACGGAATACTCTCTAAAATGTCGTATTTGTTGGGCATTACCTGAACTGTTAAGAAAAGAATAATAATGTGTCAGGTATAAGACACTATTTTCTTCTTCTACCCCTACAAATGGCAGAATAAAATTTTAACAATCTTTAATGAGGCAGATCAGATGAGGTAACGCTGGTCGCAAATCCGGAGAAATTGCCATAGCCTCCATCTATATTATTAAAGATAGTCACAGGTTCGGCAAAAGGGTCTTGCCTGACCATCAATTGCCTGGCTAGGGAACTATGGTACTTATAATACTCTTCAGTAATGGATCTGAGCTCTACGTAAACTCGTTTCAGATCATTCCCTTCAACAGTCCAGTCTACAAAATTAAATATGAGCGTCTGATCATCCCGGACATCGCTTCTGTTTAGTAATACTCCATATTCATAATGATGAATGAAGGGTTGGTTGTCAGAAAGCTCAGGATTCACCAGGTAGGGATTCTGTAATCCAACATAACTGTTATAAAAGACGAGATGGTAATAATGGTTCGGTTCTGTGTGGTTGATCTTGAATTGAAGAGTATACCGGATGTTCTTTTTGAATTGGTTTAACTCAGATTGCTCAATACTGATGGTTTTTATGGTCAGATCAGAAATAGTGCTTGGGCTCGGAATGGTCGTACTTGCTTCAACGGTTTGAAAACCTGGTGCGCTGGCTTCAATGCTATAAGTTAAACCGGATTTTAAAAATCCACCAGGGAAAATAAATATCTTCTTTCCTTTTTGGATAGTTGAAAGTAAATGAACAATGGTATCGCCCGTTGTGACATTTACATCCAGATGCTCAGGAGTATAAAATTGACTTGAATCTGATGGAGATTGGGACGCATAAACATAAACGTAACGTGATTCATCCCAGCCATTTGGAGTGATCTGTGAAACAATAGTCAATTTGGAAGACACATTAGCCTGATAATCCACCGAAGTCTCACAGCCCGATAAAAGCAGGATACCCAATGGAATCAAACCCAATATGCCAGTTCTTACTGATTTCACTTTATAAAAATAGCTATATTTCTTAACATTTGCAATATGGTCTTCCTTATAAACTGGTCATTACTACTGAAATGAAAACCGATAAGTGAGTGATGGGAAAAACCTGAATAAAGAAAACTGTCTGAATTGAAATGAATGACTAAGTGGATCCTGCACCAGGGTAATGTAAAATGGATTGACACGGTTGTACACATTGTAGAGATTCAACGAAAGCGAATGACTGAATTTATTTTGCTGTGAGAATTCATAATTTAATGTGATATCCAACCGGTGATATGAAGGAAGCCTGTACCCATTTCGCGCGCTGTAATTAATTCCTATTTCTGGAAACACAGCTCCAGGATTGAAAAATTTGCTCTCTGCAAGTGTGATAGCGATACCTGTGCCGTAAAGGAAATTTACACCACAAGACCACTGACGGCCTAGCTTATATTGTCCGCTAAATGATGCTGACCACCTTCGATCATACCTGTCAGGAAATGATAGCCCGTTATTAATATCATCAAACCTGCGGAATGATTTTGACCATGTTCCATTTAGATTGAAATGAAGTTTATTATAATCGTATATAAATTGAAGTTCAACTCCTGATGCATCTCCATTACCAACGGTGATTTTAGACTCCCAGTTGCCGGCATCAACAATACTTGCTGGTAAAAATCCTTCTTTGATCTGAAAGCTCGCCCCTTCCTGGTATGAAATTAAACTTCTCATATTTTTTAAATATGCAGAAAGATCAATGGTGAAATTATCAGCTGGCTTCCATAAACCAGACAAAGAATACTGATCAGAGAGTGCAGGATGCACTTTACTGGTCGTCGGAACCCATAAGTCAGTTGGCAATCCAATACTACTTGAAGTTAAATTATGGAGGTACTGGGCCATTCTGCTGTATCCAATATTAAA
Organism: Saprospiraceae bacterium; assembly: GCA_040003045.1. Lineage (GTDB taxonomy): Bacteria > Bacteroidota > Bacteroidia > Chitinophagales > Saprospiraceae > Opimibacter. The sequence continues at coordinate 10,022 of JBDUDG010000049.1, forward strand.
TGCCCATTTCGGACCTGGTTGATAGTCAAATGACATTCTTAACTGAGGATCGAGGTAATTAATGCCCTGGACAAAAAAGCTTGATATATGCAGCCCTGATGTCAGTTGCAGACCCGGCTTTATATTCCATCTATCTTCAAAATAAACACCACTTTCAAGGGCTTCTACCTTAAAACTTGAGAAGAGCTCATCTTTAACTAATCCTTCTTTCAGAAAAAAACTACCTACTTTACTTTCTTCATTTAGCGTGATGGACTTTGGAAGGAAGGTATAATGAATAGCATAAATTCCTGCAGATAATTCATGATCTGTAGACGGGATAATGTCGAGCTCTAATCTGGTTGTGATATCCTTTATACTTGATTTAAATTCCTTAGTATCAAATCCGGATTCCGGAACAAAATTCGTATCCGGGTATGTATATCTGAAACTGCTTCGATCCACGGACTGCAGAACAAATGAGCTTGTTGAGAAAATTAAATTTGCAAATACTTTTTCATTCAGGATATGATTCCATCTGAACACACCAGTCTGATTGGTCCAGTTGAGATTTTTATTATATCCTTCCACGGACACTGTCCTTACTCCATTTTGAGTGTTGACTTCATTCCTGTGGGTAATCGTGGAATCTGAAAACCGGTCATTCCCTCTGTATGAGCTCAGATATATCCTGTCACGTTCACTTATTTTCCAATTGATCTTGCCGTTGTAATCGTAATAATCCATATCAGCATATCCATCAATACCTTTCCGTTGCTTATACTGTCTCGTCAGGTCTTTTAGGAATAATCCGGGCAGAAAGAAGCGTCCACTCAACAACAAACTGATTTTTTCTTTTACAATGGGGCCTTCCACCATAACGCCTACCTCTGACAAACCAATGTTTCCTGAAAATCCCCATTTGTTGATATTCCCTTCACGAGTGCGAACATCCATTACAGATGAAAGTCTTCCGCTAAAGCGGCTTGGAAAATTTGCTTTATAAATCGATGCCTGTTGCACAACCTGGTAATTGAACACAGATACAATTCCAAGCAAATGATTGGGATGATATACAGGAACGCCATCCATGAGAATCAGGTTTTGATCATTTGCTCCTCCACGGACATGAATACCTCCTATTCCATCCGTTCCTGTATGCACTCCTGGAATAAAGTCAGCTACCCTGTACAAATCGCTTGCACCACCCAATTGAATGTTACTCCTCAGATCAGCCATGGAAATATGTTCAGCTGATGGTATCGGGGTTATGAAATCACTTTTCTCATTACCATTGACTACAACTTCAGGAAGAAGACTGCTTGGATGCAGATGAAAATAAATGAATTGATTTTTATTCAGCTCTATTATTTTATTGAGCGTGCTATAACCTGCATAGCCTGTGAATAAACTTACTTTACCTGCCGGAACATTCAGGCTATAGAAACCATAATTATTGGTCAGCGTACTTTTACCTGAATATGCATCATACACATATGCATAGATTAAAGGTTCTCCAGAAACTGAATCTGTAACAACACCTGTGATGGAAAATCGCAAAAACGATGGCTCTGCTTTGTACAACACCATTTGATTTTCAACAAAACGAAAATTGATTTTGCTGCCTTTTAAAAATTCCTGCATGACCTGTTCGAGCGATACATTATTCAACTCTAAAGTAACAGGTGAGAGATCACTGATGAGATTTTGAGTATAAATGATGTTTACACCTGATTGCTGACTGAGTTCCACTAAAAATTTATCCGGTGACTGGTGATCTGCAGTAATGGACAGCTTGCGACCCTGGCCATTGAGCTGGAATACTGCCATCAGCATCATCACGCTCCATATGGCTACCCTGGTTCTGGTCATAAGTATATACTCATCAAACGAATGGAACAGTGAAAACACCCCCTGTTCACAGGTAATGAATAAAAATAAAGATTAGTTCAGGAATTTACCGGTGTCAGTCCCAGGCGTTTGCCCTGCTCAAGCATAAAGGAAAAGGCCTTGTCATAATCATTGGCAAGCTCTCCTTCAAGAATGGCTTCCCGAATAGCTGTTTTTATTTCACCCACTTCCCTTCCCGGTTTGATGCCAAAAGTATCCATGATGACCTGACCATCAATAGGGGGTTGCCAGTTACGAAGATGATCGCTCTCTTCCACATCCTGAAGCCTTTCCATGACGAGTTCGTAATTCGACAAGTATCTTGATACCCTGTCAGGGTTTTTCGAAGTGATGTCAGCCTTGCAAAGAATCATAAGGTCATCCAGGTCATCCCCGGCATCAAAAAGCAACCTTCTTATAGCTGCATCTGTGATTTCTTCCTGAACAAGCGCAATCGGCCTTAAATGGAGACGCACCAATAACTGGACATATTTCATCTTCTCATCCATCGGCAATTTCATCCGACGGAATATTCTGGGTACCATCGCCGCACCCAAACCTTCATGTCCATGAAAAGTCCATCCGTGGCCCTCTTCAAAACGTTTCGTCAGTGGCTTCGCGATATCATGCAGGATTGCAGCCCATCTTAACCATAGATAATCTGTCACACGTGAAATATTATCAAGGACCTGAAGTGTATGATAAAAATTGTCCTTATGTCCATATCCTTCTATCTGATCCACTCCTTTCAACGCTTCCATTTCAGGAAATATCAATGGCAATAATTTTGCTCTCTCCATTAATTTGAATCCAATGGACGGTACCGGTGATTTGATGATCCTGTTCAGTTCGTAAGTGATCCTTTCCATGGATACAATACTCAATCTTTCACCCATGGATGCGATGGCCTCAAATGTGGTCGGGTCAATAGTAAAATTCAATTCAGCAGAAAAACGAATCGCTCTCATAATCCGCAAAGGATCATCAGAAAATGTTTGTACCGGATCCAGCGGAGTGACTATTCTTTTCAACTTCAGATCTTCAAGTCCATTGAATGGATCGATCACCGTGTAAGGATCCTCACCCTGCAGACTTAATGCGAGTGCGTTGATGGTAAAATCCCTTCTGAGCTGATCATCATAAATAGTGCCTTGGTGTACTTCAGGTTTTCGACTATGCTGCTGATAGGATTCTT
>JBDUDG010000346.1:0-3864 GCA_040003045.1 Saprospiraceae bacterium
ATTCAGTTGAACCTGATCCATTGATTCCTGATTCCAAAATATACAGGAAGTTCACCGGATATCTATCTATGGAATTATCGGCCAATGATTTTCTGGCTTTTCTCCCAAGATTGCTCTGGCAGTCGCAAGGCCCGCATAAAATGATCGCTGCTGCAGGTCTTGTCAAACTTGATCTGACTAATTATGATAATCAGGCTGTCCAGGTCGGAACTGGTATTCGATTCAATCAAACTTCTTCTACAGGGCTGAAGCCATCAGCAGTTTATCTCCTGACTGCATACGAAGTAAAAGGATTACTGATCGGTCTGAGCCATGATATCCTTGTCAATAATCTCGATGAAGGCCATGTCGGAAAAGGTGCTTTTGAGCTTTCAATCAGCTTCACAGGTTTTTATGAAAATGATAAATCTTTTTGTCCGACCTTTTAAAGAGAATAACGAATAAGGAATAAGGAATAACGAACATTGTTAATATCCATCTGACGTTCGCGTGTCTCTGATCGCGAACTGGGAAAGTCTAAGAGATCCGCGGTTAGAGACAAGTGGATGTCAATGGAGATCCGTGGTCAAAGACACACCAATGTCAAGCCTGCGAATTGCAGTTCTTCAAATTTTCACATTCTCTACGATTTCAAGACCGAAACCAATCAGTCCGATCCTGGAGACAGGGTGATTAGTCATCAGTCTCATTCGTTTGATACCAAGGTCGCGAAGTATTTGTGCACCGACACCAATATCCCTTTGTTGAGTTGCGCCCGGGTTGTTTTTATTTTCGAATGACTTCAGGATATCCAGAACATTGTCGGATGAATCATGGTGTCGCATCAGGAGGAATACACCATTTTGCTCCTGATGGATCATGGATAATGCCTGATCTATTTCTTTGCCGGTATCACCGAAGATTAAACCAAGGAGATCGCCTGTTCTCGACATGCTGTGGACACGGACAAGGATAGGATCTGTATTTATCAAATCACCTTTGACCAGTGCAAGATGAATATCATCATTAGTCAACTGCCTAAAAGGGATGACTTCCCACTCTCCGAATCCTGAAGAAATCAAGTGAGAAGGCAATCTTTCCACGATCCTTTCTTTGTCCATCCGGTAGGCAATCAGATCCTGAATGGAGATTAGCTTCAAATCATGTTTCCTGGCAATTTCCATTAGTTGTGGTAACCTGGCCATGGTACCATCTGCATTCAGAATTTCAACCAGTACGCCTGCAGGATAATACCCGGCAAGCCGTGCGAGATCGATAGTTGCTTCTGTATGTCCGCTGCGCCTTAATACACCGCCAGTTTTCGCTCTTAGTGGAAAAATATGTCCTGGACGCGCATAATCTTCAGCTTTGATTTTTGAATTCACTAAGGCCTTAATACCCGTTGCCCTGTCATGAGCAGATATGCCCGTAGTACATCCGTGTCCGATAAGATCAATCGACACTGTAAATGCAGTTTCATGAAGAGCTGTATTCTCATACACCATCATTTGGAGTTTCAGTTCATCCACTCTTTTTTCATCTAGTGGAGCACATATTAAGCCCCTTCCATGCGTGGCCATAAAATTGATGATCTCTGGTGTCACGCATTCTGCCGCGCAGATAAAATCGCCTTCATTTTCACGATCCTCATCATCTACGACAATGACTATTTTACCCTGCCTGATATCTTCTATTGCAGATTCAATTGAATCCAGCGGTGTTATTTTCTCAATCGTTTCCATTTCAGTAGTGATCATTTCAGCATGTATACGTTTTGTGTGCATATAAGTTTCTCCATCTTGGCCCCCTGATCTTCCCAATTAAAATGTTCCTTTACGAAAACTCTTCCCGCCTCTGCTATAACTTCATATTGTTCAGGATGATCAAGCAAAAATTCGATACTGTCAGCGATTTCCTTCAGGGTGTCTGCTACAAGAATATTTTTATGTGGCGTCGCTCCTATCGCGTTATTTACCATTGAAGAAGTGACACACGGCAGCCGCATGGACATCGCTTCAAGTATTTTATTCTGCAAACCTAATCCTGAAAACATCGGTGCAACGAAGATACGACCATCCATGTATGCTTCACGAATATCCGGGACCCATCCTTTCACGGTCACGCCATCAAGTTCATTCAAAGCGAGCACTTCTTTTCCCGGCCTCGCACCGGCGATGAGCGCTTTCACATTGCGTTTCCTTCTTCTAAGCTCTGGAAGTATTTTTTTTGCGATAAATATCGCGGTGGCTTTATTTGGACCATAGCCCAAATTGCCCACGAATACAAGATCATACTTTGATGTTGTTTCATTTTCATTTTTCCAATAATCTGCATCAACACCATTGGGAATCACGGCAATGTGTTCCTTCGAAGGCAATCTAAGCCTGTCACGATCCTGAATAGAAATGATGAGATGATGATCGAAGTCTTTATAAATCGTTCTTTCATATGCAGCCAGTCGTTTTGCTTCCGATTCAAAAACGAATTTGAAAAATCTGTGTTTCAGGGCAAGCTGGTGCATTCCTTCTGAAAACACATCCATGTAATCCAACGTCTTTTGAAATGGTAAAGCACGGACATAACCTGCAGCTCGAATCAGTTGGCAGATCACATGATCGGGTTCGATATGAATGATATGGTATTGTACTTTTCGCTTGATGGTCCTGTCCAAAAAGTAACTGACCTGCAGTGGCAGACCTTCCAACCATCCTGAAATGATTTGTATAGGGAGTAACCATTCACGTATCCTGAAAACCCGAACAGTGCGACAATATGGTTTCATCGCATCAAGTGCTTCCTTGCTGATAGCTTTATGAGAAATAGCCACAAGATGAATCTCATGATGCTGACTCAACATTCTGATCTGATGGAATGCACGAAGCTTATCACCTTTTTCTACCGGAAAAGGGAAACGTGAGGTGACATATGCGATACGCACTTCTGTAGCCCTGTGTTAAGTAGTTATGTTTTCCGTTGAATCGGTTTCAACAGGCTGGCCAGGATAAGCCATTAAAGATTTATAGATATCCATGATCTGCATGGCGGCATCATGTTTTTCAAATTGTTCTGATGCTTTTTGAATTGCATTTAGACCGATTTGTGCGGCATTTTCCGGTTGCTCTATACAATACTGGATGGCATCAATAAATTGATCCGCATCATTTGCTACAAGAAAATGTTTTCTGTCTTCTCCTTCGATTCCTTCCTTGCCAAGAGAGGTGGTGATGATGACTTTGCCCATCACCATTCCTTCCACGATTTTTACGCGCATACCTCCTCCTGATAAAAGAGGCACTATCATAGCAGGATACTGAGCGATAAAATCTGTAGCATCAGACACTTCTCCATGCACTATTACATTTGGCAATTTTAATTCAAGCAATGAAAGTGGTGTGTTACGACCTGCGATATGAAAACTGATCTTCGGCCATTTTCTATGAATTTTTGGCCAGCAATTAGTAAGAAACCAATCAAGCCCTTCACTATTGGGTATCCAATCTAAAGACCCGATGAAACATAAAGACATTTCCTTTCCAAAGACCGGAGGCGAATAAGGATATTGCTCGGGATCAAAACCTATTGGTGCTGCAGAAGCACCGTTTTTATAGCCTTTTTCCCTGAATTGAATTAAATCACGTTCTGTAAGTGTGACCAGATAATCATACACAGGAAATTGGTCAATCTCGTATTTACGGAGCTTATCGGTTAGATAGGACAAGTACCATTTTTTCAGGTTCGATCCTGTGTTTTGTGTAATCCGCTCCCATATCTCATGTTCGACATTATGAGCGCGCATGACAACCCTTGCATTAGAATGGCGTCGGATCGTGTCTACATATGGAGCGAGATACAAAGTTTCTAACTGGATGATATCAAATTTTTCCT
>JBDUDG010000347.1:0-3859 GCA_040003045.1 Saprospiraceae bacterium
ATAAAGCAGACATTTTCCAGGGGATTTTACCCCACATGAGTTTTGCACTTTTTCTTTGGCTCATGGTCGGCGCTGCATTTTATTATATCTGGAAAAATCTGAGAACGCAAATGCAGTTAAATGCACTGCGCGATGAATTCGTCAGCAATATCACACATGAATTAAAGACTCCGATTACTACTGTTGGTGTGGCGCTTGAATCCCTGCATCATGCAGATAATTTAAATTCTGCCAACAGCCGCAGGTATCTTGATATATGCCAGAGCGAATTGAAGCGGCTGTCTATGTTAGTGGAAAGAATATTACACAATCATTCTCCCCAAATCCATTATGAAAAAATAGATATTCAACAAGTGCTTGACGATGTGATGCACCATATGAAGGTGCAGTTTGATAATAAACACGCAATCATCGAGGTTCGTCATAAAGGAGAAGGTTTTGTGGTCAATGGCGATAAATCGCACATGAGCGGGGTATTGTATAACCTGCTTGAAAATGCATTGAAATATAGTCGCGGCAATCCTGTCATTACAGTTGTGCTGGGTCATGACAATGGAACTGTGCGCGTGGAAGTTCAGGACAATGGCATTGGCATCGATCCTGAATATCATGATAAGATCTTTGAAAAATTATATCGGGTGCCTCGTCACAACAGGCATGATGTCAAAGGTCATGGATTGGGACTGAGTTATGTAGCCGATGTCGTCAAAAAACATAATGGCAGGATTGATCTCGAGAGTGAAGTGGGTAAAGGTTCCAGGTTTTCGATGACATTGCCGGCGTGGGATGCTTCGGCAAGTCCCGCCGAATTGAATTGAAAAACGAGGTGAGATTGATCTGGCCTATTTGACAGAATTCCGTTATAGTAGCTCAGCATCCCTTGATTTATGCAATAGAGATAATTTATATCGGCAAGTCCGGCGGAATTGAATTGAAAACCCGGGAAGGTGGAAGAGGCAGAAGGGCGGAAGAGGAAATTAGTAATTCGTGAATTAAAGTCGTAAATCAAATCTTAAACAATCATAATTTTTTTTAATAAATCCGCGTCCTTTTTGTATTTTTTTATTTGAGGAAATCAGTGTAATGACAAAAATACTATATATAGAAGATGAAGAGGTATTAGCAATGCTCGTCAAAGATCACCTCAGCAAAAATGGATATGAAGTGCATTGGACTGCGAATGGTGCAGAGGGCGAGACAATATTCAATAAGGTAGCCCCTGACATTTGTATCCTTGATGTGATGTTGCCCGGAAAGAGTGGGTTTGAGCTTGGTCTATATATTCGAAAGCGGAATAAAGTAATACCGATTATTTTTCTAACTGCGAAAAGTGAATCCAAAGATGTCGTGGAAGGTTTTAAATCAGGTGGCAATGATTACCTGAGGAAACCATTTAGCCTCGAGGAATTGATGGCCCGCATTGGTAATTTGCTCTCCATGTCCGGGAAATCGAAACCGGAACATTTCAAAATTGGCGGCTTATCATTTGATCCCGTGAGGATGCTCATTGAATATGGAAATGAGTCTGTGGGATTGTCACATCGTGAAAATGAATTATTGAAAATGTTTATAGACCGGATTGGATCACCTGTGGAGCGGAAGGAAATATTGATGCACGTGTGGGGGGATGATCATTTTTTTAATAGCCGGAATCTTGATGTATATATTACCCGGTTGCGAAAATATTTGAAGATGGATCCTGGTGTCCAGTTATTGACTTTGAAGGGAGTGGGGTATCAGCTGGTGGAAAGTTAGGATAATGGGTTTATAAGTTTATTGGTTTATAAATTTATTCTGACCACTCACTTTTCACTTCTTCACTAATTTTCCCTACATTTCTTTCTTATCATCCCAGATCAGCTGGAACTACTAAAGCATTAAGCACAGATTTTGATCCTATACCTTGGAGTGTGGTTGGAAATGTTGCAGCAGACCGTGTGCATAATTTTAAATATTCTACTACCGATTTATTTGGTAATTTAGGAAGCCCCGACTTGGACAATAAGTGATGAAAATGCCACTAAAGTTGCTCAAGGTACTGAGAACGGCAGGCCCTATATTACTTTTAATTTTGAGAATGTAGTACCTAATTGGATTGAACTAACTCTTTCAATGTATGATGATTGTGTTGGTTCATATCAGCAAAGAGTTAAAACTATAAGAGTTGGTCATGAATAAGGTTAATTTAAATTTGGGAATAATCATATTACTCGTGACAACGCTTTTCATGTCATGTGAAAAGGATCCCACTAAGCATTATAGCAAGGAATGGCTGAAGTATGAAGAAAATTGGGGCTGGTGTTACAATAACGGATTTTCCTTCCCAAATGATACTTCGTCCGCTGCTTCGCAATTGTTGAAGTGTAATTTTAATGGAGAAGAACTTCAGATTATTGATGGTAATTCTGGATTTAGTTCTTTAATTTATTATCAGTCTGAATTCACTACATATCAACCAAATACTCCTTTGACAGGTAATGAGGGATCTCACACTAGTGTCATTATCTTTTTTTTGGAACCTCAAACATTTAGGTATGTTGGATTATTGGTACCATTTACGAAGGACTCTTTAAATTATGCAGTCCAGAAAATGTTTTCAAATAGTTTGGTAAACTTATCTGGAAATTTTATTGAGTCAGGCCCCAGCCTGCAGATCAACTCGTATTGTGATAAAGTGCATGAAGCTGTAAATTTTTCTACGCTATATTCAACTATGGTTGACCAAACCTTTCGGGTGGACAGTTTCAGCTATTCCCAGGAATCTAACCGATGGGTCTATCATCTTGAATATTCTTGCGATGGAATTGAAGTCACTAATGCCGGCTGGAATTCTAAAGGCAAAATTGACAAATTCGGAAATGCATTGAAATCAGATGTTCTGGTAGAAAATCTATTGGTAAATAATTTAAAATGCGTGATTGATTTTGTGTTGCCTAAAGATTGAAGCGGTTTTAATAAATATTCTACTGAAAGGGAAGTATTATATGATGCCTCCCTTTCTTAATTGGAGAATTGAATTAACTATGGAAATATTTTTTTTGTAAAATTCCAGCCAAAACCTGCCTTAAACCACCCAAATCTTCCATTATCTCCCTGACTTGTTTAGCTTTAGATGAGTTTACAAGATAGCCCGCCGCCGAGCGTGGCAAAACCAGCTTAATATGCCACGATTTGAATAGCCGTATTTTTTTACCAATATTGGTTGTATGCTCTTGCATCCTCCTGTCCAGCAAGCTGTTATATGGCCCACCGCCAAATGACAATTGCAGCAGTGCCGCTATAATCACTGTCCCCGCCGGAGGCTTTCAATATGGCACTTACACCTCCACGGTTTCCGATCTCACCATGGCGACCGCAGAGGCAGGCGAGTTCATGCAGTTTGCACCAAATCATACCAAATCAGTGTGGTTCCAATTTACCATACCCACCCGCAGAAGCGCTGAACTGGAAATCATCATAGCAGCCGGCAGCACCATTCCCAATCCAAATGATGCAGGTGTTACCGTTTTTCTTTCACCTACCTGTCTTCCGGGTAGTGCCAATAAACTTGGCGCTTTTATCAGTTCCGGCGACCTGACCAATCCCTGTCTTGAACCGGGTACTTATTTAATACAAGTGACAGGATCAGCAAGTGTCAGCGCCTCCATTTCAGTGAAATTGACATTAGGATGTACCGATCATCCGGTTGATTCAAAATATGACTGTCCTGTAGAGGCATACGTTTTCAATTCCGGGTTACCCCTTGGAGCAAGTGCTATTTCCGATGCGCATAATATCGAATGTCAGAGCATTGAAGACCCTTCAGAATACAATTGTCTTCCACTGGCCAACAAAAATCTTTATTTAAAAAGTACCTGGT
>JBDUDG010000348.1:0-3840 GCA_040003045.1 Saprospiraceae bacterium
GTTGTGGTGAGCACCGTGTCGCATCCATTCGGATTGTCGATATGGGTGATGAATACACCGGCTTCAGCAGGAAGACATGTGGTAGATGTTGCAGAAATATTGACTGCGGGAAGGACATCGATGGTGAAGGTAACTGTGCTGTCGCAGCCGTATTCCGAATTAAAAAGAATCTGATAAGTCCCGGCCTGATTTTCCCAATAATAGCCGAGCCAAATGCTGTCACCCTGGCATATGCTGGCTGAGGTGTTGCTGACATAAGTCGGGTACACATAAAATACCTGTGTCGGATTTGTGATGGTGACACAGGCATCCTGTGAAGGTGTCACACTTGTGATAGTGTACGTAGTTGTTATCGATGGAAGGTCAAAGAATGGATATGTCCCCTGCACGTCAGTGAGAATAAAGGATGATCCCGGATCAGGTGTAATCTCCACATCCAATGGAAATGGTGAATCGGTGGTGATCATCATATTAGCGTGCTCATTATCACAAATCTCTGTGCCACCTGTGAGAGATACATGTATGACTGGGATGATGTCGAGTTCTACAGTATCCTGATTGGGGCATTGGATGCCATTGCTGACGGTGACGATGTATTGACCGGAATTTCCTGTAGTGATGCTTTGTGAATGCGAACCCGTATTCCACACATATGCAGCGCCTGGATTTCCTGCATTAAAAGTGGCGGTCTGTCCATCGCATTTTTGGAGATCGGGACCGAGATCGACATCGACGTAAGGAAGTGAAATGACATCGATGAAGGCGGTGGCGATGTTGCTCATGGAGCCGGACGCTGTGGTGAACTGGACTTCTACTGTGCGTGGGCCTGGAGTAAGTGGTGCGGCTGTGTTCATATAGCGAATAAAATGCAGGGCATCTATAAAGTCTGTTGATTTAGCTCCTCCCGCATTTGTGAGTGTAATCAAATCAGTTCCGGCACCGCTTACATTAACACCTGCTATTGATCCAACACTGTTTAAGATTTCAAATGGAGCATCAGGAACAAATCCGGTGATTTGAATGGTCATCGAAGAAATGAAATCATCATAAAACATACGGACGTCGTCATCAGCCACTTGTACTCCATTTAACAAGCAATTAAAATCTGGGGAATCATAATCTGAATTAATTGCACCTGAACTATTATCACAATCAAGATCTAAAGAAATATTACATGGAGGGTTTATGCCAAATTCCAACATAGAAGTTATCATGGAAATATGCCAAATATTTTCCGGCAGAAAACATAAATGAGTCATGGCTCCATCTATTAAATTGATCAATGTTAATTCGATAGTGGACTGATTGCCTGGATACCCTCCAATAGCTAATAACGAATTGCAAAAGTGAGATGCAGTTAAGCCAAGAACAATATAATTATTCGGAAGTGATACGACCATAGAAGAATTAGAAAGATTATTTGTATCCAATTGCACTATTCCCCCAATTGCAGAATAATAAATATTACCATCAAATAAGGTTAAATCACCTATAGCTACAAATCCAGTCGAACCAACAAGAGTGAGAGTTCCATTAGTTACATTATACCTATAAAGTTCATCATTCGCCTTAGTCATAGAATAAAAAATTCCGTTTCCAACGCATAGTAATCCAACGAAATAAGGAAAAATATCCGGTGGCATGTCAAAAATCTGGGTCTCTCCTCCTGTAACTGTATCAATCTGCCACAAATCCGGGGTTCCTACTTCTGTCAGTATTGTATCAGGACAAAAGGAAAGTCCAAATGGATAATTAACAATTGGGGCTATATAGTCAAAAGAACAACCACATCCTGAATCATTTATGTCGATCTTGTATAAAATTTTCGAACCTGTAGCAAAATAGGATTGAGCTTTGCAAAAACAAATGCCAAATAATAATAGTAATAAGGATGATGTAAATCTTGACCTCATTTTATTTTAGAATTCAGTTTTTATCAAAATAATAATTCAATAGTTTTATTTATCTTAAAAAATGAAAGTGCATTCCAAAGTGAAATGCACTTTCAGCCTAGTGATGATCATCAATAACTAACATCCCTGCAAAAAGCAATCTCCATCACTTACAAAAAATACTTCTGAATGTGCTGGAATTGTGATTACATGCGTATCAGGACGTGTGATATCATGTTGACACGTAAATGAAACATCTACAGAAGTAGCAGTACCATTATAAATTCTAAAAGAACCTCCCTCCGGGACACAAAATATTTTCCTAGGAGTTAGGCTACTCAGTACAATGGTTTTCCCAAATCCCGAAATAGTAGAGGAGCAGGGACTTGGGGGAGAATAAGTTCCGCACAAATAATCTCCCTCACACAAACCACAAAAATCCAAAGTGGCAGTAGCAGAAACTCCTGCAAGCTCAATTCCGCAGCAGCAACAACCAACACCACAAGCATCGCAATCTTCAGTACGTGTTTGAATTTGTTCGTCAGTTATCCCAACTGATTTCTGTAATTCTGTTCTTTCACATGCGGACATACCGATGATAAAAAGGATACAGATAAAAATAGGTAATAAAATGCTATTTTTCATCGCTTATTTCATTATAAGTCAGGCATGGGCCTCCGAAAGCTTTCGAGGCGCAAGGAGGCTTCATGCCTTGAATATTATTTATTTTCTGGTAGGTACTCAACTGCGTCCTTAAGATTTGCGCCATGACCCCAGGATAGTCAGGGCGCTATCCTTGTAACGGGTCAATCCAGGCTTAGTGAAAAAACTTATAGCATGGCCAGGTTGTATGAAAAACCGGAGGAAGCTAAGATCGGCCATATGGTGTTCTGTTAATATTCATTTGGGTGCCGACTGCGGAGATAAATATAATACTTCTATACTTGAATTCCATTCAGTATTTAGTTAAATGTTGACCTTTGGAGAAACTTTTTCCTTCTATTCTTTATTTTAAGGAGCTCATTTCTAAATAGATATAAAAATACCTCTGGAATTTCAAATGCAATTCACCAAAAATGGTGAGTTTAAGAGAAATATTTTGATTCCTTATATCTCCTCACCGAACAAATTTTATTAACCCATCCCATTTGCAGTTTCGGTTCGACTCCGCGGTTGGTGAACTGTCGGACAAGGTTGAGAAAAAGCAAGTCGAACTACAACGACCGCTTAGGATTTATACCGGAAAATTTCGGCTCCGACGGCGTTTCGTTTCGACTCCGCTCAACGACCGCCAAAAGATTTTCAAAAGTAATTTCGGCTCCGCTCAATTAGATTCATATGTGAAAAATCACAAACTTGTTTTTTGAAGCCACAGGCTTCAAAAAAAAGAAATCCGTTGGGCGGATTTGGTAAATCCGCCCTAAACGAATTGTAAAAATCAACCTCTATTTTCTGACTCTGAAAGCAGCCTCCTGGCTGCATGGAAAAATAAAATCACGCATTTTCAGCGTTTCGTTTCGCCTCCGCTGATGGTGAGCTGTAGCACTAGGTTGCGAAAAAGCAAGTCGAACCACAACGACCGCTTAGGATTTATACCGGATAATTTCGGCTCCGCTCAATTATTGAGGAAGTTTTATAAATAGTAGGAAGTGAGTCTCGGATCTTACAATCAATTAGGAATCATCTAAAAAATAATTCTTCCCTGTATGGAAGAAAAATCTCTCTAAATGTTGAGCGGAGCCGAAACATCCAATGAAGATTTTAGGCGGTCGTTGAGCGATAGCCGAAACGAACTGCCATATTTCACGATTCACGTTGGGCGGTTGCAATACGCCACGACGTATGCATTGCTACTTCCTTATCTCCGCCTTAACTTCTGCAATAAACGCTTTCTGCATCCTATCAAACCACTGATCAAGATCCTTATCGGAAAGAGTGGCATCTTTAT
>JBDUDG010000349.1:0-3838 GCA_040003045.1 Saprospiraceae bacterium
ACACGGGAGACATAAATGCTCCCTTCTTTGCATCTGCATCGACCACTTCAACACTATCCAGCGAACCATAAACAATTTGCGAAGAAGCCAATAATTTTTGTACTTGTTCTCTTACCTCATTGCGTTGTGTTTGTCCTGCCAACGAGCCCATCCTCACTGTCGAATTCAATGGATTACCGATCACTGTTTGAGATAGAGAGGTGGCGATCGCTTTCCACACTTCTTCCATTTTAGTTGATGGAACAAATATTCTACGAATGCCGGTACAACGTTGGCCAGCTTTCAATGTCATTTCCTTTCTTATCTCTTTAATAAAGATGTCCCACTCCGGCATCCCGGGAACCACATCTTCACCCATCACGATACAATTGAGTGAATCTGCTTCCATATTAAACGGAACGGCATTGCTTAATATGTTTGGATTTGATTTTAGCATTAACCCGGTAGATGCAGAACCAGTAAATGTTACCACATCCTGCGAATTCACATGATCGAGCAAGTCACCGGCACTGCCACATATCAATTGCAATGCACCTTCTGGTAATATCTTCGAAGCAATGATCTCTTTCACTACGGCTTCTGTCAAATAACTGGTGACCGTTGCCGGTTTTACAATACAAGGCATGCCTGCCAATAAATTCACAGCGATCTTTTCCAACATTCCCCACACCGGAAAATTAAAGGCATTGATATGAACAGCAACTCCTTCTTTGGGAACAAGAATATGCATTCCCATGAATGTATTGTTCTTACTGAGATTATGACTTTCTCCATCGATACAAAAAACTTCATCCGGGAATTTTCTTCTTAATGAAGCATTTGCAAAAATATTTCCGATGCCTCCTTCAATATCCACCCAGCTATCAGCTTTGGTAGCTCCCGTCTGGTAACTGATCGCATAGAATTTATCAAGATGATTCCTTAAATGAAGCGCCAGGGCTTTCAGCATATTACCCCGTTGATGAAAGGTCATTTTCCGTAAAGCAGGATTACCTGTCTTTCTTCCGTAATCAAGTATTGCCTTGAAATCAAGACCTTTTGATGTTGCAGCTGCAATAGCATCACCCGTAACAGCGTTGTAAAGCGTTTGACCTTCTCCATCTCCTGTGATCCATTGGCCGGTAATATAATTTTCAAGTTTATTCATTGCAAACTGTCGTTAAACCACAAATCTACTAAGCATAAATGGAATAGGTTTTGTAATTTTGAGTCGCAAAATTTTACAGAAATGAGTATAGCAAAAATGAAACTTGCCGCGATTGTTGAGATCTGTAAAATAAACGATGAGGAAATATTGATGGCAGTACATCGGTAAGCTTTCTTGTAAAATTGAAAGAGATATTAGACCATATTGCAACAATTTCCGGGAATACCACTTCATCATTTGACCTGGACGCTTTTTTAAAAAAAGCCGGGGATAAATATAATGAGATATTGAAAAAAATGACTGAATCAATCTAATACAAGAAAATGAAAATATCTAACCTTTGCCTTTCAATCTTAGTGACCATTGCAGCCTGCACCAATAGTGACAAGAAACAAGATCATGGTATGATGAGCAATGAGCCGGTTACACAAGCCGACAGCCTCATGAAAGATATTGATGATGGCCATATGTTTGGCATGTCCAGGATCGGTAAGCTACATAATTTGAAGAAGGATGTTCAACGAATCATAGACTCCGTTGCTAAACTACCAGGAAAAGCTCAGCAAGCGTCAGCTCCTTATATTGATCAACTAAAATCAAATATTAAGGACCTGGAATACGCTGATTTTGCCATGGAAAAATGGATGACAGAATTTGAAATGGATTCTGCCATCAATAATATAGGGCAACGCATCAAATATCTTACAGAAGAAAAAATGAAAGTGGCTAACATAAAAGAAGCAATTGCTTCGAGTATGCAAAAAGCAGATTCATTGCTGAAAGCAAAACTCTAAGTGGTCAGCGGCTCTACACCAAATTGCCGCAAATGATGCAATGCATGTTTATAAAGGAGCTGAACATTTTGTTCAAAGTTCAGGTCACCAAAAAAAGGATTCCGGATGACCATTGAAGGATTCTTTTCGTAGGCGTCAAAAAAATAGATGAGTTCCTGCTGCAGACTGCCAATAGCGGCCTGCACTGTTTTGTAGCGCGGAGGTAACGGCTCTTCACCCATCAAAGGATTGTTGGTATTCTCTTTAAATGGTTTTTCACTCATCATGAACTCCCGCATCTTTTCCAGGTGCTCAGGCGGCGTGACGATGTTTTCTATTTTCAATCTTCCATTGGCATTACGAACAGCATCACCTGCATAATGTTCGATCATTTGCTGCACACTCATCTTTCCCCATTTCGGTAAAGTAGCAGGATCCAATCGTTGTAAATACGAGATCAATTTAGTGCGCAGAAAATTTTCCTTTTCCATGCTCATGTGTGGTTACTTGAATAGAGCAATTTACAAAACTGGATAGTATAAATTAAAACAATGATGATGAGTGGCTGATCTAATAGATCAGGATCTCATTTTTTTATCAATATGAATGGAGAGTCGCTGAAAGATATCCTGTATATCTCCCATCCCATCCACACTGGTAACTTTTTTTGATTTCGTATAATAGCTGGCTACGGGTAATGTTTCTTTTTTATAAACCTCCTGGCGGTTTCGCTGAATATTCTCATCGGCATCATCGCTGCGACCTGAAGTTTTTCCCCTCAGCACCAATCGTTTGATCAGCTCTTCTTCATTTACATCAAGGATCAGGACCTTGCCGATCTCGGTTTTTTTCAGTTCCAGTAATTTATCCAGTGCTTCGGCCTGGGCCACGGTCCGGGGGAATCCATCAAATAAAAAGCCGATCGCATCTTTATGCTGATCAAAATAAGAATCGACCATCCCGATCACCACTTCATCGGGCACTAGCTGACCTTTATCTATAAAGCTCTTAGCTTCAAGACCTAAAGGCGTTTTATCCTTGATCTCCTGGCGCAAAAGGTTACCGGTAGAAAGATGGATCAATCCATATTTCTCCACTAATTTATCCGATTGTGTGCCTTTACCGCTACCGGGAGGGCCAAATAATATCAAATTGAACATAGGCAGTTACTGACCTTGGTGAGCGGACAAATATAATATACGGGGCTTAGATTATCCACTCCCTGCCTAAGTTTTAGAAGATTTAATAAAGTCAGGCAAAATGTTAAGAAAACAGCTTTGTCTGCCCTCCGACAAACCTCGCAAACCGCGATATCGTAAATTTGTAAGGAGCCCGGAGCGAGACAAAACAGGATGATCAAACAAGTTTTAAAAAATATGGTTATATAAGTGATAGGCCTTGCATTCCAGCAGTACAGCTCGTCACATAACAATACTTCAGAAAATAATATTTAGCTATGGATAGTAACAAAAAAAACCATGCCCTGACAAAGGAAGGGAATCCTGTTTATTCCAACACCGACAGCAACAAAGTAGCGATGAGCGAGGAAGAATGGAAAAAGATACTTCCATCGGACGTGTACCATATTGCCCGGGAAAAAGGCACGGAAAGACCCTGGACCAGTAAATTCGAGGATTCTAAAGAAATAGGCACTTATTATTGTGCGGTTTGTGGTAATGCCTTATTTAAAAGCGATACCAAATTTGAAAGCGGTTGCGGTTGGCCAAGTTTCTATGAACCTATCAGTAAGGGCGGCATCATCTATACTCCCGATAATGCGCATGGCATGAAAAGGACCGAGGTTGAGTGTGGTCGCTGCAAATCTCATTTAGGCCACGTCTTTGATGATGGCCCCCCTCCAACAGGTCTTCGTTATTGTATCAATGGAGTCGTGCTTGATTTTGAGAAAGCAAAAGAG
>JBDUDG010000350.1:0-3820 GCA_040003045.1 Saprospiraceae bacterium
TACTTTTGTATCATGAATTCTCCTCGATACAAACTGTTACTTGCCGACGACGACACAGATGATTGTATTTTTTTTAAAGAGGCTCTCGGTGAATTATCGCATCCTGCTTGCCTGACCACAGTTTCAGACGGAGTGGAACTAATGGAATACCTTTCCAAGAACCACGACAATCTTCCTGATGTCATCTTTCTTGATCTGAACATGCCACGTAAGAATGGTTTTCAATGCCTGAATGAGATCAGGAATTGTGAACACCTGAAGCAGATTCCCATCATCATCCTCTCCACCTCTTTTGAGATGGAAATCGTCAATTTCCTCTTTGAGAAAGGTGCCCGTCACTATATGCGGAAGCCAGGCGATTTTGTCAAACTGCGACAACTCATCGACAAAGCCATCCGGACAGTGTGTGTTGAGGATGAAAAGAGCTCCTCAAAAGAATTTTTTATTCTTTATCCCGTTTAGCTTAATTCACCCACTTCGAGCTCCTCAGGCTCTAAGACCGCCGGTCTTAATTTCGTACCCTAAAAAACGAAGAAAGGGATAACCAAAGAGACCGAAGTTTGTTACTAGTGAAAGCAAGAGGGTTGGGCCACTTCAATCAAAACCGGAATTTGAGATTAAGTACAAAGGAATTCGGCTCCAAACTTTTGTAAAAGTTAACTAAACAAGGCATTTTTAAGTCAACACCATACACCAATGTCAAATCCAGAACTATTGGAGTTGCGATTGTATATAGCGGGACAAACGCCAAAGTCAATCCTGGCGCTTAAAAATATCACCCGATATTGTAAAGAACATTTTGATGGAAAATATACCATAGAAGTGGTTGATCTGATTAAAAACCCTCAACTGGCAGAAGGAGATCAGATCTTTGCGATACCCACTTTAGTCAGAAAATTTCCGGAACCATTGCGTAAAATCATCGGTGATCTGTCCAATGAAGAGCGTGTATTGGTTGGGTTAAATATTCGTGCTTTGGACCCAGATTTAATAGTCTAAAATGGAAAAAGGCAGAATAAATAAATTAGTCATCGCGGATACTATGGTCTTGCAACTTTATGTTTCCGGAATGTCAACTAAATCCATGGAAGCCATTCAAAATATAAAAAAACTCTGTGCCGAACATCTCAAAGAAACGATCGAACTCGAAATCATCGATATCTATAAACATCCCGAGATTGCCAGCGAACAACATATAGTATTCAGTCCCTCCCTGATAAAGCAACTCCCGCTGCCAAAAAAAACACTTATTGGTACGCTTGCGGATACACAAAAAGTAATTAAAACTTTGGGTATATCATTCAAATAATACAAATGGCTGAACAATCAACATCGCAGTTGCAGCAAAAGATTATAAACCTTGAGCAAAGGCTTGGTGAATCAGAGCAACTTATTGAAGCTATCAAAGCGGGTGAAGTAGATGCGTTTGCCATACAGCATGGCGACGAATCTCAAATCTACACCTTACAAAGTGGTGACTATGCATTCCGTCACCTGATCGAAGAGGTTTGTGAGGGAGCTATAAATGTTACACAGGAAGGTTTAATCGTTTATACCAATAAATATTTTTTCGATCTGCTCGGTTTTCCGTACGAAAAAGTAATTGCAACTTCTATATTCGAATTCATTCACGAGGATTCTAAAACTCATTTTAATAAGTTATTTGCTGAAGCCATTACAGGAAAAAGTAAGGGTGAGATCAATCTTTTAGGCGCAGATGGGATTCTTCCGGTTTATATTTCTCTGACCTCCTTGTTGCCAAAACTTGAGAATGTAGGTATCATTGTCACGGATCTGACGCATAAGAAAAAAAATGAAAAGGTACTTCTTGAATATCAGGAAAGTCTGGAGCAAAAAAATATAGAACTGATTCAAAGCAATACAGATCTTGCTTCCTTTGCTTATGTGGCCTCTCATGATCTGCAGGAGCCTCTTCGAAAGATACAAACGTTTGCTACCCGTATTCTGGAAAAAGAAATGGATACGCTGTCCGAATCCGGCAAGGATCATTTCCAAAGAATGCAACTTGCTGCAGAGAGGATGCAGACATTGATCGAAGACCTCCTTACTTATTCCAGAACAAATACAGCCGAACGTAAATTTGAATACACAGACCTGAATGAAATAATAGATGATGTGAAGCTTGAGATGAAAGAAAACCTGGTGCAGAAAGATGCGACCATTGTGACGCACAAAATGTGTAAAGCCTATGTCATCCCTTTCCAATTCCGACAACTTTTGAATAACCTGATCTCCAATTCCCTGAAGTTTGCCAGTCCTTCCCGAGCACCATTCATTGATATTAATAGTGAAATAATAAACGGGACACAGGTAAAAAATAATTTGCTTGAGCCAGAAAAAAAATATTGTCATATCAGTATATCTGACAATGGGATTGGATTTGAGCAACAATACAGCGAAAAAATATTTGAACTTTTCCAGCGTCTGCATGGTAAGCTAACATATCAGGGTACCGGTATTGGTCTTGCAATTGTAAAAAAGATAGTTGACAATCATTCGGGTATCATCACGGCAGAATCAGAAGAAGATAAAGGAGCCAGGTTCGATATATATCTTCCTGTTGGCTGATTAATTAATTTAAAATGTAGCAATGTAGAAATCTAGCAGTGTGGAAATGTGGCAATCTGTATGATTCTCAGTAAGATTGGTGTGATGATTTTTCTTGAACTCTGCGTTTGTTTGTAAATTCTGATTGAAAGTATTTTGATTTGTACTTTTTATTCTTACCTTTTAAAGGATTAATATTTGTTTTTTAAATCTCTATATCATGTCAAAGACAATCGTCCAAAAAATCATTTTTAAAAATACCACCCCAAAGGTGCTGTATGATCTGTACATGAATGAGAAAAAGCATGCGATGGTGACAGGCGCTCCTGCATCGATTCCTGCAAAAGTTGGAAGCAATTATACAGCCCATAATAATTACATAAAGGGCAAAACGCTTCACCTGGTAAAGGATAAACTGATCGTTCAGACATGGCGTGCACTTGGTTGGGACGAAGAAGATGTAGACTCCACGTTTATCATTCACCTGGAACCGAAAGGTAAAAATGTCGTCCTGCATGCCATTCATGCGAATTTGCCGGATAAACATGCAGGGCATATTGATACGGGTTGGCATGAGCATTATTGGGATCGGTGGAAGGACTATTTAGCCGGAAAACCTATGAAAGAAGCGAAAATGTGAAAGGAATGCGGTCTGCAAGTCAGGACAGCCTACTCGTAATCCCTTAAGGAAGTAGTAGATTTGCAATGAAAGTTATTTGCCGGAAACGTTTTCCGGATCAATATTATTGACCAGATATATGAAAGGAATCATCCTGGCGATTATCGCCTTATCCTGTTTTGGCATTGCCACGGGACAGACAAGAAACGAGTGGCAACAAAAGGTCGCTCCTACCCTACTCCATAAAACTTCTTCCGGCACATCCTCACCATTCATCGTCATACTCAGTAGCCAGGCAGACGTCTCCGAAGCCATGAAGCTAACTACGAAGAATGAAAAAGCCGCTTATGTATTTCAGGTTTTAAAAAATAAAGCTCAACAGACACAAGCCGGGATCTCTGCTTTTCTTGATGATCAAAATGCTGCTCATCAAAATCTGTTCATCGTAAATGCTATCAAAACACAAGGCAACCAGGATCTTATTCGCGAATTGGCAACGCGTCCTGATGTACAACGTATTCTTGATGATGCAACAGTACAATATGCTGAACCTATACCTGCAGAAGGTGAAGGATCTGCAAGACAAACGATTGAGTGGGGTATCGAAAGAATAAATGCTGATGATGTTTGGGC
>JBDUDG010000351.1:0-3816 GCA_040003045.1 Saprospiraceae bacterium
AAAAAACAAAGGTTACAGTAGAGGATATTGGCGGTCTGGAATGCCAGAAATGTCACTACTAGAATTAGATAACAATACAAACGAATACTTTCTCAGAATTTAAATAAGATCATGAAAGATCAATCATCATATAATGATATTTGGATTGGTTCAGAGGACTTAGGTCGCGATGAAAAATTCATCGAACAGGCAACTCAGGAGATGGCTGATGGCTCAGTATCCTCAATGCTGGCTCAAGGTGCTTCTTTTGCAAGCGCCCAGACTGGACGTCGCGATTTCCTAAAATATCTTGGATTCAGCATTAGTGCAGCTACAATTGCAGCAAGTTGTGAAATTCCATTGAAGAGGGCTATCCCTTTCGTGACCAAACCCGATGATCTCGTGCCTGGTGTGGCTAATTATTATGCTACATCCTATGTATCCGGTGGAGACTATTGTAGTATCCTTGTCAAAACCCGTGAAGGCCGTCCTATCAAAGTCGAAGGGAATCCATTATCATCTATTTCTTCAGGTGGAACGTCGGCTCGTGCACAGGCTTCGGTACTAAGTCTATATGATGTTCACAGACACCGCAATGCTCAGATCAAAAACTCTGATGGGAAATTTCAGACAGCTACATGGAGCCAGGTGGATGATACAGTTTCAGCAGCATTAAAACCCGAAAGTCGTATCGCGATCGTTTCTCATTCCATCCTCAGTCCAACAGAGAAAAGCGTACTGAAAGAATTTCAGGCTAAATATCCGAATACAAAACATGCTGTATATGATCCCGTTTCATCTGCAGCTTTGTTGAGGGCTAATGAAATAATGTACGGTGTAGCGATGGTGCCCGGTTACAATTTTGAAAAAGCAAAAGTCATCGTTAGCATTCAGGCAGACTTCCTTGGAACATGGGTTTCTCCGGTCCAGTTTGCACATGCATATTCTAAAAACAGAAAGATAAAGGATACTGCGAATGCTAAAATGTCGAGGCATATCCAGATAGAAAGTTACATGTCTTTGACAGGTACAAATGCCGATAACAGGATACGTATTAAACCAAGTGAATCTGGTGCAGTTCTGGCCAGACTTTACAATAAAATTGCTTCTGCAAAAGGTGGAACTGCGATAACAGGTCCATCTTTAAACAGCAGCATTAGCGAAGGGATCGACAAAACGGCTGACGAATTACTAAAGGCTCCCGGAGAATCTCTGATTATTTGCGGAACGAACAGCATAGCAGATCAGGCTTTAGTGTGTGCCATTAATCACATGCTTGGCAACGAAGGAACTACCGTCGATCTCCAGCAATATTCTTATCAGCGTCAGGGTGATGAAAGCAAAGTAAATGCACTCGTCAATTCAATGAATAATGGAGAAATTGACGCCCTTATTATTTATGGTTGCAATCCAGTGTACGAATTACCATTCGGTGCTGCATTTGGCGATGCGATGGCAAAAGTTGCATTATCTGTAAATACAGGCATTGCTCCAGATGAAACCGCAGTATTGAGCAAGGTCATAGCGCCTGATCATCACTTCCTTGAATCATGGGGTGATGCAGAACCTGTGCGAGGTCATGTGTCCATGATACAACCTACCATTGCTCCTCTTTTTGAAACACGCCAGCGTGGTTTGAGTTTGTTGAAATGGTTGGGAGGAAAAGATCTTTTATTTACAACTGACCAACCGTACTACGAATATCTCAAAACCACGTGGGCTCAGAATGTTGGATCTGCTGCTTCATGGAATGAACTTCTGCATGATGGTGTTTTCACATATACTCCGGTAAATTCAGGAGCAGCATTTACCAATAACTTATCATCAGTAGCCTCCAAATTAATTCAACCTGGTACAGATCAGGAAATCACTTTTATGGAAAATGTTACGATCAGTAATGGTCAGCATTCAAATAATCCGTGGTTGCAGGAAATGCCTGATCCGGTGACAAGGTGTGGTTGGGGAAATTATTTGGCAGTCCCTGTAGCATTTGATGGTACACGCAAATTCATAGCACATGAAAATTTGGAAAATGGTGAATTAGCAGATGTTACCATAAACGGTCAGACGATCCGTGTACCTATTGTGAAGCAATTTGGGCAGACACCTGAGTCTTTTGCACTTGCGCTTGGATATGGACGCACGCTAACCGGTCGCGCCGGAATGGGTGTAGGAGTCAATGTCAATCCCTGGTTAAAAACGGATGCTGATGGCATGATCCAATATTATGCAATCGGTGTTTCAGTTTCTGGCAAGAAAGGAAAGGAGGATCATTATTCCTGTGTACAGTATCATCACACGATGGGAGTAACAGGTGAAGACAGCGAAACAAAACAAGTGATAAATGCTGACGAAGCTGCATTAGTCTATATGACTTATGGTTTGGTTCGTCAGGGATATCAGGGATCTATAGTCAATCGCACGATCATACGAAAGAGCCATCTTGAAAACCTGGATGAATTCATTCATGATCTTCATGAAGAACGTCATGAACACCAGGAGCTCAATAAAAAACAAGTTTATCCAGGGTATGATGAAACCTACGCAAGAGGCCATCACTGGGGAATGCACGTTGATCTTAATGCATGTATCGGTTGTGGTGCTTGCACGGTGGCCTGCATGGCTGAAAATAATGTGCCTGTAGTAGGTAAAAGAGAGATGAGTAGGCACCATGAAATGGCATGGCTCCGTATCGACCGCTATTATTATGGTGATGTTGACAATCCAAGTGCTGTATATCAGCCTTTGATGTGTCAGCATTGCAATAACGCTCCATGTGAAAATGTATGTCCTGTAAACGCAACAAATCACAGTTCTGAAGGACTCAACCAGATGGCATACAATCGTTGCGTTGGAACCAGATATTGCGCTAATAACTGTCCTTATAAAGTAAGGAGGTTCAATTGGCTTGACTATACCACGGCAGATCTTTGGCCTATCAACGAGCCGGATCTTGGTTTGGAACCTGAGAATGGAGCTGTTCCATATGGGGCAGATAACCTGACGAGAATGGTGTTAAATCCGGATGTTACAGTGAGGTCAAGAGGCGTGATTGAAAAATGCAGCTTCTGTGTACAGAGAATCCAGGATGGGAAGCTCAGAGCAAAAACAGAAGAACGACTTCTACGTGATGCAGATGTGAAGACCGCTTGTCAGACATCATGCCCTACTGGTGCGATTACTTTCGGTGATATGAACAATGAAACCGGCGAACTCACTGAGAAATTGAAATCACCCTTGAATTATATCGTGCTTGAAGAAGTCAACACCAGATCTGCTGTCAATTACCAGGCAAGGATCATCAATAAGGCAGAAGGTGTTGATGCTTAGTAAAAAGAAGAATTGCAAATACGAACTATCTATTATCAATAGAAAATAAAATATGGGTTCAGGACCTACATCACCGATCAGAGAACCGCTGGTTCATGGGCATAAAACCTATCACCAGATTACAGAGGATCTTTGTTCGCCTACCGAGAGAGCGCCCAGCAGAGCCTGGACGCTTGCTTTTATCGTTGCTTTGAGCGCGCTTACATTTGGTGTGATATGTATCCTTATTACTATTTGGGTAGGGATTGGTACATGGAGGCTGAACAGAACAATAGGGTGGGGATGGGATATTACAAATTTTGTGTGGTGGATTGGTATTGGTCACGCCGGTACCCTTATTTCAGCGATCTTATTATTGTTCCGACAGAAGTGGAGAACCGGAGTTAATCGTGCAGCAGAAGCTATGACGATATTTGCGGTTATTTGTGCAGCATTATTTCCTGCAATTCACGTTGGACGGATATGGGTAACTTTTTTCTTTTTTCCTTATCCAAATACAAGAGGACC
>JBDUDG010000352.1:0-3802 GCA_040003045.1 Saprospiraceae bacterium
CAAGCTCATTTCCCAATTGAAAGATGAGGCTCTTGAGCAATTTCTGATCACTTATATTGACCTCAGAGCTGAGATACTTAATCCCGTTAATTGATTGTACTTCTTTAAGTAATTCTGTTTTGAGATCGCCTGCCTTTGACATTTCGATTTCTTCCATCTGGTGGCGTAATTCCCTGATCTCACCCTGCATGTCCCTGATAGCTTTTATTGGATCTGTTGTGTTTTTTAATTCTAGTCTTATTAAAGAAAGTTGTCTGATCTGTTCATTGATGTATTGTTCAGCTTTCTCAGAAGTAACCGCCTCAATCCTCCGGACACCTGCTGCAACTGCAGATTCACTGACTATCTTGAACAAGCCTATCAAACCCGTAGCTGCAACATGACAACCGCCACACAACTCGATTGAATATTCCGGATCAAAAGTGATCATTCGTACTCGTTCGCCATATTTCTCGCCAAATAACATCCTCGCACCAGCTTTCTCGGCTTGGCTTATCGGAATATTTCGATCTTCCTGTCGTTGGATATTGGCCCTGATTTTTTGATTTACTCTTGCTTCGACTTTTGCAATTTCATCTGGCGCAACTTTTGCAAAATGCGAAAAGTCAAAACGGAGATAATCCTCATTGACAAGCGAACCTTTTTGCTGCACATGATCTCCCAGCACTTCTCGTAAGGCTGCATGAAGCAAATGCGTAGCAGTGTGATTATTTTCAATCAATCGTCTGCGTTCAATATTTATTTTAGTAATGATCGGTGCATTGATGGTCGATGGCAGTTTTTCTGCAATATGGATCGGAAGATCATTTTCCTTGATCATGTTTTTAACAGTTATTTCTTCCTCTCCAAACACAAGCTGTCCAGTATCCCCCACCTGACCTCCTCCTTCAGGATAAAAGCTGGTTTTGTCAAGTACCAATTGATAATGCTGTCCTTCACGATCTTCCACACTTCTGTATTTAATCAGTTGAGCTCCATAAATATGATCATCATCATATCCCGCAAAGAGCGAGCCCTGCGAATTCGGATTTATTTCAATCCAGTCTCCAACTACTTTGACAGCATCAGACCGCGATCTGTTTTTCTGTTCGTTAAGTGCTTTTACAAATTCTTTTTCTTCAAGTGTCCAGCCTTTTTCTTCAGCCATCAGACGTGTCAGATCTATTGGAAATCCATACGTATCATATAATTCAAATGCATCTTTTCCCGAGACAACCCCATTTTTCACCTGGAGCGTATCAAATCTTTTTAATCCCCCTTCAAGCGTTCTCAGAAAAGATATTTCCTCCTGTTCAATGACCCGTTTTATAAAATCTTTCTGCTCATGATATCCTGGGAAAATATCTTTGAAAAAATCAGCCAATATCGGTACAAGTCTGTGCATCAATGGATCCTTCACATTTAAAAATGTGTAGTAATACCGCACAGCTCTTCTAAGTATTCGTCTCAGTACATATCCAGCTCCGGTATTCGATGGCAATTGTCCGTCTGCTATACCAAAGCTAACCGCCCTCGCATGATCGGCAAGAACGCGCATGGCAATATCAGACATTACATTTTCTGTATAATCATTTTTATAAGCCATACCCGTTGCCTGGCTGATAAACTGAATGAGTGGAGCAAAGATATCCGTATCATAATTTGAAGTCTTACCCTGGATGACGCGCACCAACCGCTCAAATCCCATCCCGGTATCAATATGCTTTGATGGAAGTGATGCCAGCGAACCATCCGCTTTACGATTATATTGAATGAAAACAAGATTCCAGATTTCTATCACATTTGGATGACCTGCATTGACCAGATCCTTTCCGGGGACAAGATTTCTCTCCTCGTCACTCCGCAAATCCACATGGATCTCTGAGCAGGGACCACAAGGGCCAGTCTCTCCCATTTCCCAAAAATTATCCTTTTTACCGAACGATAAAATACGCTCATTGGGAAGCCACTCCTGCCAAAGTCTTCTTGCTTCATCATCTTCAGGAAGTCCATCCGTCTCGTCACCGCCAAATACACTGACATATATTTTATCAATAGGTAGACCAAGCCTCTGTGAAAGGAGTTCCCATGCCCAGGCGATAGCTTCTTTTTTAAAATAATCACCGAAAGACCAGTTGCCCAGCATTTCAAACATGGTATGATGATATCCATCCCTGCCTACTTCTTCCAGATCATTATGCTTTCCACTGACCCGCAGACATTTTTGTGTATCAGCTATACGCTTATGGACGATCGGTTTGTTTCCAAGGAAGTAATCCTTGAATGGATTCATTCCCGCATTGGTGAACATAAGGGTCGGATCGTCCTTATTGACCATGGGCGCAGATGCGACAATGGTATGCTCCTTCTCCTCAAAAAAACGTAAAAATATTTCCCGGATTTCGTTGGCAAGTTTAGCCATAATGTCTTTTTATTGAAATAAATACAGATGATGAACTTTTATTATATAGTCAATCCCCTGGTTTGCAATATATATTGTAATCAGAATTGATATATAATAAATTGTTAAATATTTTGTAAACAAGGTTTCATTGGTTACCTTAGCCAGCGATCCCATCTGGTTTATTCGCATAAACCACCCCACTTTAATACCCTCAAACTTACTCAAATCACAGATTTCATGGCTGGCAGAAAGTATGTGTATAACGAATCAACTCTCTCCTTTGAAGAGTATCGCACACCTGGGAAATTCAGAATGTTCAATTTTTTCGGATATCTCTGTGCTACCATCGTAACAGCTACCCTGTTCTTCTTCCTTCATAACAAATACTTTCCCTCTCAAAAAGAACTCGCTTTAATGCGCGAGATCGATCAGATGAAGTACCAATTCGCCACAGTCAATGATCAACTGGATCTAATGTCAGGCGAACTTAGTACGGTACATGAACGTGATGGTGGCATCTTAAGGTTCATGCTGGGTATGGATCCCCTTGATGAATCAGTTTGGGCAGGAGGTGTAGGTGGTAGTGACAAGTATGCAAAGCTGGTGAAATATCCCAATTCAGGACAGCTTCTGATGGAAACCCAGGAAAAAGTTGATAAACTCTCTCTCCAGTTAAAAATCCAAAAAACATCTCTGGATAGTATTTTTGTTAGAGCAAACGCAAAAGAAGCTATGTTGGCCAGCATTCCCAGCATAAAACCCGTAAGAATAGATCTCCTTAAGAAAAATCTAAACGCTCTTTCCGGTTTCGGCATGAGGCTGCATCCGGTTCATAAAGTGGAAAAGATGCATACTGGTATAGATTTCACTGCACCTCCGGGCTCTCCCATTCAGGCTACTGGCAATGGCAAAGTGATCACTGCTGAATATGGCAGAGTAGGCTATGGCAATCATATCGTCATAGATCATGGATATGGATATACAAGTCTCTATGGTCATATGGCCACTCTTCAGGTGAAAGAAGGAGATATCGTTCATAAAGGCCAGACGATTGGTACAGTAGGAAATACAGGAATGTCAACAGGTCCTCACTGCCATTATGAAGTAAGAATCAAGGGCAACCCGGTCGATCCCGTTATCTACTGTATGGATGACCTTACCCCTGAAGAGTATCAAACCCTGGTGAAAAGAGCCTCTATCGAAAACCAATCTTTCGATTAATAGGCTCAATATCAGCCGTTTAAAATTTTCTTTCCTGGGTATTATAATTTTTTGATCTCGGACAATCTCCGCCGACTCACTTGACTCAAGGTTATTTCTTCCACATTTCACAACCAGATTCCTCTTTACCTGTTTCATTTTCGCTTGCACAATCTTTGCAAACTACTCTATGGAAAAGCCTTATAGAGAAGCAGTAAT
>JBDUDG010000353.1:0-3793 GCA_040003045.1 Saprospiraceae bacterium
GGATATTGTTCGCCGGTATATAGACGATACGCTACAATCCTGCCCGGAAAAACAATCACCGTGTCCGCTCCAACGGCAAGTGGTCGGATATATTTCTCGATTGGGTAAAGCTTTTCATCCGTTGCCTGCTGATGGTCAATAGCTCGAAATTTAGCGACGCTTAAATAGGCATCTGCAGTTAAAAAAATAATCACAGTTATAAGCCCAAATCCGAACAGAGAACCGATCCAAAATGACCTTCCATAATTTCCTTTGTTGTATGCAGCAAAAGACATGATGAGTATGACAGTCATCACGATGATTGGTGCCACGAAGATCAGGAACCTGTATACCCAGGCAGTGGGATCATTCTCAGAACCCGGAGCATCGAAGGACATGGCAAAACCCATCAGACCCATTAATCCATATCCCAGGATCAGCAGGACGCCAAAGATCATCAGGAATATCGAAGCAATTTTCATGATCTGTTTTATTTATTCCGGTAATTTCCAAAAATTAAAGATACCGTAGTGCATATTCTTAAGAAATATACACCAGGTACCTTTTCGTCTTTTGATTCAAAACCGTCTAACGATCAACTATCAATCTATGCGGGAATTTTACTTTCCTTTTCTCTTTCCCAAAAACGATGTTGAGCTATTGCATTGATAAATTCTTTTGAATTGCGATCTAAGAGAACACCCTTGATATTTTTTATTTCTTTTTCTTTACGATCGATTTTTACTCCGACTGATGATGAGTGTACTACATCAACTCCGGTACCTTCTGCTGCTATAGCTTTGCAATGCTTGAAAGCTTCATTGATAAAATGAAGGGCATCTGGTTCAGCTTTTAATGCCATGCCACTTCCAATACCATCAGGGATAAAAACCGCATCAAACAATACGGAAGATGCACCTAAAAAACTTTGATCAACTTTGATTTTCTTACCCTTATCTGAAGTAATCATACCAAGATGCGGAGCAATCACTTTAGTAACTGCGCCATGTTTTTCAAGTGCTGTTTTCATGGTAGACAATGATGCATCGCTTATTCCGTTTGCTGCCAATATTGCGATTTGTCTGGTTTTGATATTATTTTTAATGGTCCCTGTCATGCTCAACGCTTTTGAAATACCCTGCTCACTCTTAATTTTAATGGGTTGGAATTTCTTTGGATCACCATCTGCTGGTATACTCAGGTTCATCGGCTGCTCGGGAGTTTTTGGCACCGCAATACCCAGTCCTTCTGCCACTTTCGCAGCTAATGTTTTATCCACCTGGGTCAGCATTCCTATTACGCGCACCCTGATGGCCTCTGATTCAAGTTTACCCAATTCAAACTTGAGCGCATTGATGATGTGATTTTTTTCAGGCTCACTCTGGCTGTTAAAGAATAATGTTGCCTGACTAAAGTGATCAAAAAAACTTTTACTCCTCGCGCGCACTTTCCTTGCATCAATCCGTTCATTGAATGAAACAAATCCCCCTTCCATAGCCTTCGCCTGGAAAGGACAACCATTGCCTGTTGTATTCGGATTGTAGCTCGCTTTTCCAGGGTTGATAGTTTGTCGCATATGGCCATCACGTTGGTTGTTATGGACAGGCGCTATCGGACGATTGATAGGTATCTCATGAAAATTAGGGCCGCCTAATCTGCTTAATTGAGTATCAGTGTATGAAAACAAACGACCTTGCAATAAAGGATCATTTGAAAAATCAATACCTGATACGACATGCCCGGGATGAAAAGCAACTTGTTCAGTTTCTGCGAAAAAATTATCAGGATTGCGATTGAGGGTCATCTTACCAATGATTTGAACAGGTACGATTTCTTCGGGAATAAGCTTTGTGGGATCCAGCAAATCAAAATCGAAGGAGAGCTCATCTTTTTCTTCCACAATCTGAACGCCGAAATTCCACTCAGGATAATTACCTGATTCAATAGCCTCATACAAATCACGGCGATGGAAATCCGGGTCCTTACCCGATATTCTTTGCGCTTCATCCCATGTAACTGAATGCACGCCTAATACCGGCTTCCAATGGAATTTTACAAAAACGGATTTATTGTTTTCATTTACAAAACGGAATGTGTGGATTCCAAAACCTTCCATCATGCGAAAACTTCTGGGAATGGCGCGATCACTCATCACCCACATGATCATATGCATACTCTCCGGCATAAGGGATACAAAATCCCAGAAAGTATCGTGCGCTGAAGCTGCCTGAGGGATCTCATTGTGCGGCTCAGGTTTGACCGAATGGATCAGATCAGGGAATTTTAAAGCATCCTGAATAAAGAATACGGGTATATTATTTCCAACTAAATCATAGTTTCCTTCTTCAGTATAAAATTTCACAGCGAAACCTCTAACATCACGAGCCAAATCTGAAGAACCACGCGATCCTGCAACAGTACTGAAGCGAACGAATACAGGCGTTCTTGTTCCGGGTGTTTGGAGGAATTTAGCTTTTGTATATTTTGTCATGGATTCGCTTAGTTCAAAAAATCCATGCGCGGCTGTACCTCTCGCATGCACTATGCGTTCTGGGATGCGTTCGTGATCAAAGTGCGTGATCTTTTCGCGAAAATGAAAATCTTCCATCAGTGTCGATCCCCTTTCACCAGCCTTCAGTGAATTCTGATCATCATTGATCCGCAAACCCTGATTGGTGGTTAGGAATTCGTCCTGGCCATCATTAGTATTTTTAGCAAGGTCTTGCTGCTTTGCATTGACATTACTCTGTTTTTTTGAAGTTCTGCCTTTAGCCATATGTTTAAGTTTGCTTACACAAACAATCTCATTGAAAAATGGTTGAAGCTGAATCTCAACATCAAGGAAATATAAATTCATCAAAACAATCAGTGGTTACTAGTGATTTGGCCCTATCAATTATTATTCATAAAATATCCAAAACCATTAGTAATTTCCCTGAAAATAAAGAGTCACTCTTAGTCGGAATATTAGTCAACAATTAAATATCTTTTTTCATGAAAACCCACTCAATACCTCATCATAACTGTCTGAATGCAAAATATTTATTTCTGATTCTTCTATTTTTTCCGCTCATCCAGTCTTGCTTTTTAATCAAAGATGCTGAAGTCTCTGCATCGTTCGAAGCTGCCTACCAGGAATTTTGCGGTCCATCCTACCCTTTTCCATCCTGCGATGAACATGACCTTGGGTACAATATTTTTGCATTGCTGATGATGGATGAAGATGACTTCTATTCACTTTCTGCCAATGTCAACCCGGATCAGGATCAATGGACCATGGCAGGGACTTCTTCCTTCGGCGCATCGCAATTATATGCAGACAATCGATTTTCAAAACATTCTTATACCTCAGAATCAACCACCTTCAGGCATCATCTGCATCTTATGCCAGGACTTGGATATGTCAATAAACGATCGGTGGACGGTGATCAAAAAATCGGCTTGCACTATCTCGAAATTCCTATTTACCTATTGTACCAGATGGATCTCAAAAAAGGAAATGCCTTTGGAGGATTGGGTCCCTATTTCGCATATGGAATAGGTGGAAAAATAAGATCAAAGACTACTGATATAAAAAGAAAATCATTTGACAGCACTGATGGATTCAGGCCATTTGATGGAGGGCTTGCACTTACAATAGGGTATCATACAGTGAATGATATAAGGCTAAGACTTGGATTTGATATTGGTCTGGCTAACATTGAAAGAAATAGTGGCGGAAATAAAACAAAAAACAGGGCCTTCAGTGTAAATGTATCTTGTCCTTTCAACAAGCTTGTGACCATGAAATGATAGATGGACTATTAGAAGCAAA
>JBDUDG010000050.1:0-12761 GCA_040003045.1 Saprospiraceae bacterium
AATTTGTAGGGCTGGGTAGTTCTGAAGTGAATCACCCAGCTTTTTTATTTTACAAAAGCCCTGAACCCTGGGACGCAGTCTCCTAATCCTGAGCCTCATCTGGCACCTTCACATTCTCTATCTCAAGGTAATCTTCTATGGCTTTTTCAATATAAGCCTGCGTTTCAAAATTCATTCCCCGTATCAAGGATACCTTTTCCCCTGAATTCAAAATAGCATAAAGAGCGTATGCATAATTAGGAACACCATTGCTGGTGCTCTGGACATACTTTGAAACATATAACTGGGAAACTGTTTTCGCATCTATATTCTTGTTTCGCCAAAGTGGATGAATGAGCGGGAGGGTAGTGATCTTAATTCTTTCGCGTGTCACAGAAATAGAAGTGCTGTTCATATAAACTGTAGCAAGGTGCCACATCAGACCCAAACCTATCAGCAAATGCAATGATAAAAAGAGCAAGATGCTCCATTGTCCTGACACAATAATTCCAATGACGAATGGCAACAGGATCAGATTCCAGATACTCGCAAATAAAAGTAAAAACCATCGACCGCCTTTCGAAGTTGTTTCCTTCCAACGCAATCTAAGGTCAAGCTCTGATCTTAGTTTTAATTCTTCAATGCCCTGGGGTATGATTAGTTCGGGTATAAATGAGGAACCCGAGCTGTCCAGAGAATAAGTGAATTCATATCCGCAATTACCACATTTAGCTCTTGATTTTTCAGGATTAAGTTCACTTGCATTAAGCAGGTGATTGCATCTGGGACATGTCAGGAGGTTTAGATTTTCTTTCGTAAAATCAATCTCCTTATACTCCTCATTTAATGGAAGAGAAACATTTTTTTCTAATTCTCCTGAATTATAATCACTCATGTGGTGGCATACTTGTCATTTCGAAAATAATCCAATTTTACCATTTCCACTTTCCGGATTTATAATCGCAGTATAGCCATCACCTGCTTTTATATTAAATAATGTTATGTTATTTAATTTATGATCATTAATTTAGCAACCAAACGACAAATCCTCGCTATAATGAAGCACTTTCTCACGCTCTTTCTATTCCTTTTTTTATCCTTCCATACCAGTCTTTACAGCCAGCTTCCTGATGGCTCCATCGCACCGAATTGGACATTAACAGACATCAATGGGAATTCGCATACACTTTACAACCTGCTCAGCCAGGGAAAAATGGTTGTCCTTGAATTTTCAGCAACTTGGTGCGGCCCATGCTGGAATTATATGATGACAGGTGCTTTAGAAACATTCTGGAACCAACACGGGCCAAATGGCGACAATACCGCACAAGTCTTCTATATCGAATCCGACTGGTCCACAGGCATGAATGATTTGCTAGGCCTCACACCCGGGTCACAGGGAAATTGGGTAGCCAATATTTCTTTCCCGATCATCGATCTTCCCTCAGGAAATACGACCGCTTCACAATACGGTATCAACTATTACCCAACTTTGTACGCAGTATGCCATGATCATTCTCTCTATGAACTAGGACAGGTGCCTGCTACAACATGGTCCAATTTTATACAAAGCTGCAACATGGATGCAGAACCAGGCAATATTATACCAGCTTATTGCGTAGGAGATGGTTCAGCTACTGTTGATGTTACAGGTGGCTTTCTTCCTTATCAATATCATTGGAGCAACGGGGCGGTGACACAAACCATCAGTGGGCTCAGTAGCGGCAACTATCATGTGACCGTTACAGAAGCTAATGGTAAAATTTCAAAAGCAGATTTTTTTGTACCTGGAGCAACATCTCCTGTCAGCATCTCTGGCGCAAGTGTAGAACCGGCACTTTGCTATGGGTCTTCAAATGGAAATATATACATCGATGTAGCGGGAGGCACACCGGGATATCAATATGACTGGAGCAATGGCGCCACCACACAGGATCTTCATAATGTACCTGCTGATACATACACTATCACCATCTCGGATAATAATGGCTGCTCTGTAACTCAATCTTACACCATCAACGAACCTGATCCACTTGAAGCAACTGCTGAAACTACTCCTGAAAATTGTGATCAGGCAGATGGAACGATTATCCTTTCTATTCAAGGCGGAGTTGGAAACTATCAGGTGACTGCTTCGGACGGTACAATATTTGGCCACCAGATATTGGATCTTCCCGCAGGTAATGTCACAGTAGAGATCACTGATAACAACGGATGTTCATGGTCAGCAGAATATATTATTGGTTTCCAGGATGCACCTGCTTTGGATCTTGTGCAAGGTCCGGATCTAAGTTGCACACAGATTTCAACCACGATCAGTGGATATCCTACAGGTGGATTTAGTGACTTCAATTATCACTGGACTACCACAAATGGCCACATCACTTCAAATCCTAACATTGCCACAATTACAGTAGATGCTGCGGGATCCTATCAACTTCAGGTTACAGATAATGTCTCCGGTTGTATCACATTAGCATCAGAACCCGTTGTTTCAAATATTATAACACCTGCCGTTGATGCAGGACCTGAAATGCAGGTAAGTTGTGAAAACCTACAGGTAACTGCACAAGCTACCGGCGATACTTTAAGCACAATTTCCTGGAGCACTACTACAGGAAATATAGTATCCGGTGCAAATACATATCAACCGGTTTTAAATCAGCCAGGGACTTATTTTATACAAGTTACCAATCCGTTATCGAATTGTCAGAACATAGACAGCATGATAGTGGATAATGAGTTGAACCCTGCTGCATCAGCATTCCAATTCATCTCAAGCGGACTTACGATCAATGGAATTGATAATTCAACTGGAAGCAGTCTTACAGGAT
The DNA here is from genome assembly GCA_040003045.1 of Saprospiraceae bacterium. Lineage (GTDB taxonomy): Bacteria > Bacteroidota > Bacteroidia > Chitinophagales > Saprospiraceae > Opimibacter. The sequence continues at coordinate 2,814 of JBDUDG010000050.1, forward strand.
GGATTTGGACATTTGGTGACGGGGGTACCTCCACTGAAACGAATGTGGTACACACATATGCAGTTGCAGGTTCATATGAGCTTTGCTTGTCAGTTCAAAATGGCTGTGGAACCAATCAGTCCTGTCAGACCATTGAAGTGACGACTACAGGTAGTGTGATCCTTGTTGATGCTACAGTGACGAATGTCCTTTGTCATGGAATGTCAACAGGCAGTATTATACTAACAGTGAATGGAGGTTCGGGAAATTACAATTATTCCTGGATCGGTCCTGATACAACATATACTACATCATCCATCACAGAGGTCCCTTCCGGCAATTACCAATTGGTACTAACTGACGATCAGGGTAATTTGTTTATCAATAGTTATATTGTAGATCAACCTGCTAATTTTGTCATTGCCGGTTCCACTGTCATTGACAATGTTTGCTATGGAGATGCTAATGGATCAATTACGATTGATGTGGCAGGGGGAGTGCCACCATATTTGTATGCCTGGAATGGACTACCTCCACAACCTGAGAATTTCTTACATCAACTTCCGGGTGGCACAACAAATGTTGTGGTGACGGATTCTAATGGTTGTGTGCTTCCTGCCGGGCCATATAACATTTTTGAACCTACCCAATTAAATCCACAATCTCAAAATGTGAATGAACTTTGTCATGGGGATATCAATGGATCAGTACTTTTATTTGTTACCGGGGGTTTAGCACCTTATTCTACTATGTGGATTCAAAATGGAAGTACTGAGCCGGCTCTTTTTAACCTGGCCGCAGGAACCTATTCTAATGAAGTTACAGATGCCAATGGATGTAAAGTTGTCTATGATGCAATAGTGACTGAACCTGAAGTCATAGGGTTAAATTCAATAACCGTCGTAAATACAACCGGTACTCAGCAACATGATGGAAGTATCACTATTGATCCTAAAGGCGGAACTGCACCATATCAGGTATTATGGAATACCGGAGCCACCGGGAACAATATAACAGGTCTCGCAACCGGAACATATACATATGTGATCACGGATGCAAATGGATGTCAATATTCATCTCCTGAACCAATAGTGGTTAATGTTTCTACCGGTTTGGCTGAAATTAAATGGCCTGATTATGTAACAATTACTCCAAATCCAGCGAAGGGTGACGCGATGATTAAATGGAGTGACCTGCCTTATAAGAATGCAACACTTTCCATTATGACAGTTGATGGCCGATTGATTGCTTCACAATCCATGAATACCACGACCGGAAAATGGGATCTCTCCTCACAAAAACTTTCCGAAGGATTGTACATTATCTTATTAAAGCACGACAGGGAAATTTATCCATTCAAATTGATCGTATTGTAATCTGATGAGATAAATAAAAAAAGCCCGTTGATGTACTCAGCGGGCTTTTTCATTTTTTTTGACTAATGAATGTGGATCATGATGAAGCCATCATGCTTCCTGGACTTGCTAAAGTTTTACGAGGTCTGCCTCTTCTTCCTGTACCGGTCGATTTTTTAGCAGACGCTTTTTTGCTTGTACCCGCTGGTCTTCCACGCTTACCGGCTTTCTTGGCTACTGTGCCCGTAGCTTTTGCAGCGCCTGGCTTACGTCCTCGTTTAGAACCTGGTTTTGGTCCGCGTTTGGCCCCAGTAGATTTTTTAGCAGCATTTTTGGTACCTGCTTTGCGGCCTCTTTTCTTGCCTGGTTTTGGGCCACGTTTAGCACCCGGGCTTTTTGCTTCAGCTGCTTTTGTTGCTGGCTTAGGGCCTCTCTTCTTGCCTGCCTTGCGAGCGCGTTTTGCGACAGCAGAAGTACCTGCAGAAGAAGGACTTTTCAATTTCGCTAATACCCAGTCAACAACTCTTTTTTGGGTATCCACATTAAGGCCAGACAAAGCGTCAAACACTTCTGCCATTGCCTTCAATTCGGGATCATTACTCATGATACGTTTAGTTAAGTGAAAAAATAGATTTTTTGTAAAGCTGGATAAATTAAGGTGTTCAGTTATTAATCAATCCTTTCTTTACATATACGCTACAAAGTTAAGCTGATATTTCCTTTTTGCAACATTTTATTTAATTTCAAAATATTCCAATTCAATTCACACAACTTCCTCAATTAATTGCATAAATCGACTTATGCAGGATATTAAATTTTATTATAATTATTTTGTTAATGTATTCAAATTGCAAAAAAAAAGACAAGGTGATAATTTGTATTATTTCAGGTAAATAGTGAGTGACTCTATTTATTCACTGTAAGGATGGCACTGTTGATAATATTTTTCAACACAACTAAAAGTGAAAATACTTTAGATGATTCCTACAGATTTATTTTCTGTTTTAAGTTTCCTGAAGTTTATGAAGTTTATGATAGCTAACCATCAAATGCATTTGGAAGAGTAGGGGAGGTCGGAATGAAAATAATAAGCAATAAAATCGTTTTAGCAATTTCATATTAAATACAGCGCATTCTCTGTTATAAATCCACCCTTAAGTCTTTTGCCTGTCATCCATTGCAGGGTGAATTCAGGATAATTTGATCTTTTTGAATAGCTTTGAGCTATGAAAAAAGCTCTTGGTTTTTTGAGTCCCACATTGGAGAATCTGCTCATTTTAGGGTTCATGTGTTCCCTGATCCTGTTGTTTTCGCCAGATACCTTATCTGCTCAAAAATATTACACCGCTGAGAAAAGTTACGTGCTTAAGCTGGGCACTACCAGGCCTCTTTCAGAATCCATTGCTATAAGTGCTACTGACAATGAAAAGCTTGAAGAACGTGAATCCAACAAACCCCGGATAATTCCAAATTTTTCAGGACGCCGACAACTGGATACTCACAATTCAAATGCGTTGCCCAAGGGGCCGGATCCTCTCTTTCGACCAGGATCATCACGGACCATTGAAAATGAAATTTTGCCTGAATTGACATTCGAGGGGATGGATGAATCTATATCCGGTTCACAACCTCCGGATGTAAATGGGGATGTCGGAAAGAATTTTTATGTCGAAATAGTCAATGCCACTTTTCTGAAAATTTTTGATAAAACAGGACATCCATTAGGAAATATTATAACTGCTAACACCATCTGGAGCCAGGTGCAACAATCTTCTGCAGGTGATCCTATCCTGTTATATGATCAGGAGGCTGATCGCTGGTTTCTCACCGAATTTCCTTCCAATAACAAAGTATTGATTGGTATTTCACATAATGGTGATCCCAGGGGCAGTTGGGACGTCTATGTATTTCAAACACCACGTTTTCCTGATTTTCCTAAATATGCCATCTGGAATGATTCCTACTTCCTGACCGATAACGAATCAGGTAGTAATGCACCTATTTATGCCATCAACAGGCATGATTTATTAAATGGAGTCGATACAGTCCGATTTCAACGTCTCACTGTTCCTAAACTCAATGGTGTGTCTTTTGAAGTTGGACAACCTGTTGATTGGGATGGCCCAAATGAACCCCCACAAAACAGTCCCGGGATAGTGCTCAAGCTGAATGATGATGATTGGGGATCTACAGATCATGATCAGGTAGTCCTTTATAAAATCAATATTGATTGGGACAATTCGGCAAATTCACATATTGACATTTCATCCATTGCCACAGCACCATATAGTACAAATGGTTGCCAACTGACTAGCACTGGAGGTTTCTCCTGTATACCGCAGCCAAACGGACAAGGAATCGATGGTGGAGAATGGATCATCACCAACAAAGCGATATATAGAAATTTTGGTGATCACGAATCCATTGTGCTGAGTTTTATGGTGGATGTGACAGGTGGTAATGTCGCCGGTGTCCGATGGATTGAGTTTAGGAAAGTTGTAGACCAGGACTGGAAGTTATATCAGGAAGGAACAGTAGGTTCTGATGATGGTCTTCACAGGTTCATGCCATCTATCGGTATGGATGGACAGGGTAACATTGGGCTGGCATATTCCATATCAGGCTTTGATAAATTTCCATCATTGCGATATACAGGCAGGTATTCAAGTGATCCTTTAGGTGTGATGACATTCAGGGAACATGAATTTGCATCAGGCACCGGTAGTCTTGGATCAGATCGCTTTGGTGATTATCAAGCCATGTCTGTCGATCCTGCGAATGATCATACTTTTTGGTTTTCCGGAGAATATATTAAGGCAAATGGCGACTGGGCTACTAAAATCGTAACCTTTGATGCGGGTCGCGACTCGATAGATATATTTCCTATTTCGGTAGTGAATCCAAAAAATAGCGCTCAACTCGGTCCAAATGAACCCTTGTCCATTTGTGTATTAAATCGTGGACTGGGTACTGTGTACTCCTTTAAACTTGGTTATTCATTTGAAGGTGGTCCATGGATCGAGGAACCTGCTCTGGTAGATAGTCTTCCGAGAGACAGCACGTATTGTCACACCTTTATGAATGGTCTTAATTTCGGTGCACCCGGAAACTATAATCTTACAATAGCAACAGACCTGGACCTTGATCGAAATCACAAAAATGATACCCTTTCATTTTTGATCAATAAGCTCGCCTTCAAAGATCTTGCTTTAGAATATGTCGTTCCTATTCAACAAACCACAGTTTGTGCAGATAAAAGCTCCAATAGGGTATTGTTTCGAAATTTAGGAGCAGACACCATCCATTCAGTTTCGATTCAGGTGTTCCTTGAAGGCATACCGGTTGATACTATTATTTGGACTGGTGATCTTTCATTCGGTCAGGAGACGCCTGTTGTATTTGAAGTGGACAACCTTGTGGAAGGACAGAATCAAATCAGCATTACGATCCTTAACATCAACGGTTCTCCGGATGAAATTCCTGCGAACAATGAGCTTGCATGGACGTTAAATGCCATCCCGAAAGGAGCGGGGATCACTTTGAATCTCACGACCGATAATTTCCCGGGAGAAACCACATGGGAATTGCAAAATGATGCGCATGAAGTTCTTGCCACCGGTGGTCCGTATTCTGATCAGCAGACCTTGTATTCACAGACCTTATGTCTTGATCCGGAGAGGTGTTACACATTCATCGTTCATGATGCTTTTGGTGATGGCATGTCTGCACAGGGTGTCCAGGGATCATATCAGATTTACAACAGTGGAGGTGATGATATTGCATCCATCATAAGGCCAAATTTTGGTGTTTCAGAATCGAATAAATTTTGCCTTACTGCGCAGTGTCTTCTTGACTTGCAGGTTGGGGTTGAGCAGGAGTCAATGCCTGGTGCCGGTGATGCATTTGTAATGGGAGATGTGGCAAATGGTCTTGGGACGATCACCTATACGATCAATAATGGACAGAGTACGCAAACGAACGGCTCGTTTATGAATGTTCCGCCGGGTGTTTATACCATGATAGCTGAGGATGATGCAGGATGCAGAGATACCGTATTGTTCACAGTCTATTCATGTACACTTGAAACCTTTGTTTCAACAGTTCCTGCTATCGGTGGTGATGTTGGTGAAATTCATGTTGCTATCAATGGGGGAATACGTCCTGTAGTGTATAGCCTGAATGGTGGTCAATTTGTCTCAGACTCCATATTCACGATGTTAGAGCCTGGAAATTATGTAGTGGTCAGCAGGGACAATGTCGGTTGCGAAAGGAAGGATAGTGTTACAGTTTCGACAATGGTGGGAACTACCAGTCTGAAAGAGAATTATTTCATTCAAATAGCACCTAATCCGGGCAGGGACTTGTTTCAGATTAAAGCCATGTTTCCGGATCAGCCTGTGTTCATCAATTATAATTTGAATTCATCAAAAGGTGAATTTTTGTTTAATGGATCGGTTGTAAAATATAATGATCATTACGAGGGCGAGCTGTCATTGACCGCTTATCCTCCCGGGGTTTATTATATCACATTTTATGCAGGAAAAAACATCGCGGTGCGAAGGGTTATTAAGCTTGAATAAATAAGTAATTATTCATGTGATTTATGGTGCAATGCATTTTAATTTGGTTTTAATCCAATCATTGATTCTTATTGACAGACCTGAACATGACCACCAAGAAATATCCTATTGAAGCCAATACAAAGAAAAAAATAACAGAACTCTTTTCATATCGCAGGCTTCATGATCTTCTTTCCATTCACAACAAACAAAAGAATGATCCTTTTACAGATCAATTGATGCAAGTCCAGTATCGAATCTATATGCTTGATGGATTTCTGGAAAGTCAATGGGAAATTCACAAACCCGATCTTAAAAAATATTGGGATGAGATCAGATCATCACTTCAACAGATGGATTTTGGGAAAAACAAGGTGAAGGATTTATTAAAAGAGATAAAGGACTATCAGCAAATCGAAAGGAACTGCAGGAAAGACAAATGGCCCACGAAGGTTTCGTTCAAAAAATTTTATACAATCAAATCCTGTGATGTCAGACTCATTCGTCATCTCATATACAACAGCCATCCTGATCTTGCCAGCCTATGGAATGAAAATGCATGGAAATATTATGACCTGATCACAGAGATCCATGATGACATTGAAGACCTTGAAGAAGACATCAATACCTACAATGGCAATCGCTTTCTGATCTCCCTTCTTCGTAAAGGAGCTGAAAAGACCCGTGATAACTATCAGCAATATTTGAGGAAAGTCACAGAAAATGCACAAAAATATTTCAAGGATAATCTCTCCAAAGGAAAGAATAAGCAATTAGCCGAGTGGACAGAAAGTCGTTCAATAGAAACGATCAGGCTCCTGAATGCGAAAATCAATTCAAAGGCCATGGACCTTTTGTCGGATGCTCTTCTGCTAAAACAAATGAAATAAAATAGCAGCATAAAAAAACCGGAAGATGATGTCTTCCGGTTTTTTTTGAAAGTATTTATCTTTTAGAATTGATAGGCGAGTGTTCCAAGCATCCTTGTAGATCTGCTCTGCAGAGCAAGGCTTTGATTGCGGATGTAAGCATGATCAGCATAATTATTAAAGTCCATTTGCATACTGACCCCTACACGCACGTCACCTATGTTTGCAGCAACACCTGAATGCCAACCAAAGCGAAGCCATTTCAGATTTTGATTATACCCAGCAAGATTCTTAAGATCAGTATCCTGTGACAGAATGATCTGAGGAAGGAAGCCACTCGTCACGTCTATTTTTCCAAGATTAACACCAAGCGTAAGAGGTACATTGATCACGCTCATCGTTTCTGAAAGAAGTTGTGATTGTTCGGACCTTCCAAAACCTGGAAATGTATACTTGATGTTATATATGTATTCTCTCCTGTTGTATTGCGCTTCTGCAGAAAAGAAAAAAGGCTGCACATCATATTTGGCACCGAACCCGATGAAGTACGATGCCTTCACTTGTGCCAGATCGAAGGTGAATTCATTTCTTGGTGAAGAACGGTTGACAAAAATAAAATGTGTGGCCGGAGTCTGTTCCGGAGAAATACCTGTTGAGAAAGTCATCAGTACGTTCTGGCTTTTTGCTGAGAAAATAGATATACAGCAAAGAAGGGTCGTAAGAAAGATTAGTTTTTTCATTTTTAGTTAGATTAAATAATGTGGATTCTCATTTTAGCCACCTATAACGGACTCACAACCTCCTTTGGTTTGCTATGTTTTAAATATTAGGTATTCTTATTATATTTTAACAATCCACTCAGGGAAAACCGAAAAAAATTAAAATGGGGAAAACCCTTAAAATTCAGAATGAAAAACCAATAGAAGCAATCAGGCGATTGTTCTTTGTATCGAAATCGAACTTTTGACCGAAGAAAGTAATATAGTCTCCGAGCTTGGAAAAATTTCCTTCATAACGTGCATCAAGATGGATTTTCCAAAGATCGAGACCTACTCCTGCCTGATAACCCCAGGTCAGCGCATCGAAAAAGTTCTGGAATTCATGCGCATAATTGCCGAATAAACTATTACTGTTCAGCTGAATGTGAGCTACAGGTCCTCCGCCAATTCGAACGACGCCAACTTTGAGGCCAAGCATGAGAGGAAAATCCAGGTTCTTATACGAGTCCCTTATAATTGCTGTTCCAGTATCACTATGGAACAAAGAATCAAGGCGGTAATCAATAGTTGATGAATTGTAAAGGATCTCAGGCTGTATAAAAAATCCGCCGAGCTGCATTTGGATGAAAGCACCGGCATGAACGCCATATCGTGCATTCTGAACGAAAATGTGATAATATTGAACACCATGACCATCAGTGACGATAAAGTCTTTTGGCCTGATATCAGGTGTTGACAACCCGAATTTAATCCCGGGGCTTACCTGCGCTTTCACCAGGGTCCCGGTGAGGATCAGGATAAACACTAGCGTGAATAACTTCAGGTGTTTCATGCAATTAAGAAATTAAATTTCTGTAATGTCAAAAGTAACGCCTTATTTCGGCAACCATTATATCGACGACCGCCGGAATAGTAAATTTAACCTTGATTTAATACTTTATACCCCAGACAGATGGAAGGAAAGAAGTTGAACGTGCATTATGTGGGTAGCTATAAAGATGTAAGCCAGTGCCCTGGAATGGAAGTTCCTGAGTACTGTTTTATCGGTAGATCTAATGTGGGAAAATCATCCATTATCAACCTGATTACCGGACAGAATGAAATAGCCCGAACCTCCAGAAAGCCTGGTAAAACACAATCCATTAATCTTTTCAAAGTTGATGAAGATCCGGTATGGATCATTGCCGATCTGCCCGGATATGGATATGCCCAGGTGTCGAAATCTACCAGGGGCATGTGGTCCACGCTCATCGATAAATATGTACTGGCCAGAGAAAATATGATGTGTGCATTTCTTTTGTTGGATATTCGCCATCCGAGATTGGAAAACGACAGGGAGTTCATGAACTTCCTCGGCTCCAAAAAAATACCTTTTTGTATATTATTCACAAAATCGGATAAATTGAAACCCCTTGAATTGACCAATGCTCTTGACGCATATAAAGAAGAGGTCCTGAAAGAGTGGGAGGAATTGCCTCCTTACATGGTCACGAGCAGTGCCAGTGGATTGGGGAGGGATGAGATTTTGAATTTTATTCATGAGATCAATAGTAAATTTACAAGGCAGGTACTGTGAAAAAGCAAGTTTCCTTATATCCCCCCTTACTTCCTGAAATCAGGGACTGGCCTCTTCAGAAGTTATATGAAGACCGGGATGGCCTTATCTCTGCTGTTGATGCCCAGACGCTTGAACATATCATTGAGAAACACGGTGACCGGATAGGAGACCTGATATCCCGAGTGAGTTACCTTGAGCTGATCAGGCTGAAGGAAACACCCTGGAAGGTAGATCCGCCGAACGAAGGACAATTCTGGAGCAGGGTAAGAAATGAAGTGACAGCTAATGAAAAGTTGCGCCCCGAGGTACAGCTTCAGAATAATACAGAACTTCTTAGACGAATCATCCATCGGTATACGGAGGAAATCGCCGGAAATTTTAAAGAGAGCACATTTCTTTTTGCTCGGAAATTTCTCACCATATTTTTTAAGAGGTTACTGAATGCTGCTGCAGGCAAGAAATTTGGCAGACTATGGAACACGAAACTTGAACTTTACGAAAGAATCAAGATTCACGGGGATGTTGATCAGGTAAGGAGAATGTTCAAACATGGTACTGTTGTGATCCTGCCCACCCATTTATCCAACCTTGACAGTATCATGATAGGGTATGCACTTGATGCTGTCGTAGGACTTCCTGCTTTCTCTTATGGCGCCGGTCTTAACCTTTACGAATCTGAAATATTCGCTTATTACATGACCCGTCTGGGAGCTTATCGTGTAGACAGACGCAAGAAGAATCCAATCTACCTTGACAGCCTTAAGATCATGTCTCAGGTGATGCTGGAAAGAGGGACTAACAGTTTGTTTTTTCCGGGAGGAACGAGATCAAGGTCAGGAGAAATCGAAAAGGAGTTGAAATATGGATTGCTCAATTCACTTTTGTCGGCACAGCGATCTATATACCAGG
>JBDUDG010000354.1:0-3748 GCA_040003045.1 Saprospiraceae bacterium
TGATGATATCCGGCCCTGCATCAGGAGAGGTGACATTTAAAACAATAATCGTTTCGCTGGATGTGAAAGGACAACCAGATTGTGGATTATCCAAAGTATAGGTAACAGTATAGTTACCCGGATCTGAATTATTTGTTGTAAAAATATTCCCAATTAGAGTTGCAGGATTTGAACCTACTGGTTGATTAGTGACAGACCAGGTGCCAGCATCTCCAACCACAAAAAGAGTGGAAAGATCCAAAGCATCATTGACAGCGCAGAGTGGGCCAGAAGGAGATGAAGTCTCGAATGGCGGACAATTGCATAAAATAATCATCACAGGAATGTTGTATGTCGTCACACCACATTCACTAAAAGGGCTGCCCACTGTAACAGAGACAATGGCTGATCCCATAATAATATCACCTGGTCCAGGTGTGTAATTCACTTCAAACTGATTGATAATATCTAACTGCCCATCACCAATGACATTCCACATTGTATTTGTAAAAGCTCCTGTCACGACAATCTGGATATTAGCGACTTCATCATCACAAAGTTCAATGTTCTGCGGAATGACAACTTGTGCGGCATTTACAAAAGTCACCATAAGCGGGTCATTTGAACCAATGCATACATTTGGATTAGTCACGTCAAAAAAGATCGTTACAAAACCAAGATTAAAATCATTTGAACCTGGTGTATAAAAAGTATTTAAAGATGATGGATTATTAAAAACACCATCTCCGGTGCTAAGCCATTCTCCAATAACTGTACCTCCGGTCATCAGTGCTGTGACATTGACTACATCATTGTCACAGACAGTTTGTGCTGGTCCGAGATCGATATCAATGCCCTGATCAATGACAACATTTAAGGAAGAAGTTGCAGGTGTGCAGGATCCATTCGGATCCATTGAAGTAAGTGTCAGCACAACATTGCCATTGAAAATATCTGTAGGTCCTGGTGTGTAAGATGTTCCGGGATCCTGAGGATCAATAAAACTTCCATCACCTGAAGTGGACCACATAGCCACTGTGGCTGACCCTCCAATATTTCCATTCAGATCGGCGTCCGCTCCCTCGCATATTTCAATATCGCTCCCTGCATTTGCAATAGGTGCAGCGATGAAATTCAGAGTGACAAAATCAGGATCTACATTGACAGGGCATCCTGCAGCACTGGTCAGTGAAGTTATTTGCACCGTAGCTGAAATGCCAACAGCAAGTTCAGGAACCTGCAGAATTCCTGTACCAGGATTAAACGATGGCAAAAATCCTCCCATGCAGACATAAATTATTTGACCGTTGGAGATCTGCAAATTATTAATGGGTAATGGGGGGAATATTGAAAGAGTAACAATCAGGTTCGCAGTAAAAGGCACATCACTACCAATAATCTCAAACATAATGTCGGTTGGATTGTCAGGACAATTTCCAACACAGACATCGCCACCTCCTGATATAGTTAATTCAGGACAACTAATATCTACGAGAAAATACTGTGTAAATATATCGGGACATGCTCCGGAAGGTGGTGGTTCGAGTATACCGGTAATATACCAATTGCCTCCTGCCATAGTTTCGCAAAAATCATTTGGTACTGTCCATACAAAATCATCTACAATGATCTCATCAGGTACATACATCGGAATTGTAACGGGTGGCACGACGTTTGCAAAAACTCCTGATCCCATGTTTGACCAACCCCATCCATCAGTTGTCACAGCAGGTGGATTATAATTGATATTTAGATTGGCAGGGCATGTCCCTCCGATATTGATCTGAACAGGACATGAAGAGCAAGGAGAATCATTATCAAAATAACCGCCGGCACAACTTGATCCTCCATTATATGCGATGATATAAACCGGAAGTCCTGATGAGCAAAGGGAATTGATATTGACGTTGATATTGTTTGTAGTATTTGCCTGGATGATGAGGATTGCGTTTGGAGGTACGGGTCCGGGCGGCAAAGCAGTTCCACAACTAAAAGTAGAAGCATTTCCTGCGATGAAATCATTCCAAACTAAACTGCCATTGCCTAAATTAGAAACCAGAATATTAGATGTACTAAATCCTCCGGAGCCAGTCCATAAAACAAGAAATTCATCGCATTGATCACCCGGTCCACCTGCCTGAGTATTATCAGGATTGACCATAATATACAGAACTTCAGGGGTGTTATTACAGGTTATCTCAATTGGAACTTCACCTATATGAATACCCTGACCAGAATAAGGGTTGTAAGTTGAATTTGTCCCTAAATACCACTCTACAAAACTTCCGGGAGGCACTCCTGTTGCTGAGGTAGAAAGAGTGACTGATGCACCTTCACATAGCGTACCAGAGGCGCCAGCTATTGAAGAAACAGGAAACTGTGGGCACTGACTGTAGGCCATTGGCACACTGGTGAATGCGACCGCAATCAAGATTGAAAAAAGAATGGTGTAATGCGTCATTATACGACACCGAAGGTAAGCATCTCCTTGCCAATTTCGAAGCAGTTAACATTTTGTAAAGTCACGCACTTCTCAAATACCCGGCAATAGACAAACAGCTTCTCTTACTGCTTCAATTCAAATGCCATAGGACCTATTTTTCTGCCTCCTTTCTCATCTTTCCTGGCTGGACCTATGGAAAAGAATTTAATCGTTCTTCTTCCCGGTACTATGGTTATTGAAAAAGCAGTGTGATTGTTATGGTCATCCATAAAATCAATAGTGTTAGAATAAGGGTCGGTTTCTTCAAGACAATCTCCGGCATAACAGATCTCATAACTGAGGTATGGTTTCATTCCATCAACCTGGCCGTTGCGGAGGAAAATCACTTTGTGATCTTTTCCTGCTCCTTCCTTAAAGAGTGTCCATGTACCAACAATTACACATTCGTTGAGGTAATGTTCAAATCCCCATGGTTTCGTGTCATCTATCCTGCGAAAAACAGAATATTTTTTTAGATGAGTCCACGCAGTGTCAAAGAGTTCAATTATCGTATCACCCTGCAACAAGAATTGCATATCACCTAATTGTGTAGCAGCTTTAATAGTAAACATGCAGCTGTCAGCCGGACCCGTGTATGCCATTCTAAAACGCTCGAAGCCATTAGAAAGATCAATAGTGTCCTTCTTTTTAAAATCCATTTCCAATGCATAATTCGGAACCTGACCAGGAAGGATATCAGGACAATGCTCCAACACAGAGTAATTGAGATATTTTCCGGTGAGGATACAGGTACTAGCCTTCTTTTCAGAGGCGGACGTTTTTACAATGTTTTTGCAACCGTCTGCGAAAATTAAAACGCAAAGGAAAGTGAAAAAATAAATTGACTTCATGAATTGTGTTTTGAGCTATTATGATAGTGTAGGATGAAGCTTTATAGCTTCTAATTTTTCCACAGAATAAATTTTACCTATTCGATTTATGGCAGAAATTATGGCATTCTATATTATGGCTCCAAAGACCGCAGCTGATTAGTTCATCTGTATTGGGACGCAAATGTATATGGAAATTTAGGATTTTGCCTTTTGAATTCATTTACATCTTCTCTGCCCACCAATGTTTAACCTTCCAACCTAATAAATACATGGTCGGAAGAATGATCAGTGTGATGAAAGTGGAAAAACCCAAACCGAAAATAATAGACCAGGACAGCGGACCCCAGAATGCCACAGAGTCACCGCCGAAATAAATCTTCGGATCACCGTGTGCAAAGAGACTTGCAAAGTCAATATTAAAACCAACAGCAAGTGGAAGCAGACCTAGTATTGC
>JBDUDG010000355.1:0-3745 GCA_040003045.1 Saprospiraceae bacterium
AAATTCTCATTACCGGTGGCGCCGGATACATAGGGTACAGCCTGGTGAGGCAGTTACTGGAAAATGTAGATGAATTGCATTCTATTACTATCTATGACAACCTGTCTAGGAGGAATTTCAGTTTTTTCACAGATGCAACCTTTAATCACAAGCCTGTCCGGCTGATCCAGGGCGATATCCTGGATGGCAGGATGCTAACTCGGGCACTTGATGGAATTGATTGGGTGGTGCATCTTGCTGCAAAAGTTACCACACCATTTGCCGATTCGGATGCACATACATTTGATCAGGTCAATCACTGGGGGTCTGCGCAATTGGCCTATGCGATTGAAAAATCTGCTGTGGCTAATGTTATTAACCTAAGCAGCATTTCGATATACGGCAATCATCCGGACCCAGTAGATGAAAATTCCATCCCTAATCCTCAATCCTTTTATGGACGCTCAAAGCTGGATGGTGAAAAGCAAATTAATATCCTGAACCGCGACCGAAAAGTTTATACACTTCGTTCAGGCAATGTCTATGGATACAATCCTTCCTACAGAGTTGATGCTGTGGTGAACAGGCTTTTGTTCCAGGCTAATTTCCTTAGGAAGATCACGATCAATGGAAGTGGTGATCAACATCGGAGTTTTATTCACGTGGACAAAGTAGCTAATGCCATCGTGGGCATCATAGATGGAAATGCTACACCAGGAACCTATAACCTCGTGGAGCACAATCTCTCCATTAATGAGATAGCCTCCCAAATCCAAACACTCTATCCTGGTCTGGATATCATACATGCTAACCACAATATCAGGATGAAGGATGTGCTGACCTCATTACCCTGCCGGATATGGTCTCAAATCACTCTTTCGGGGAGATCATTTCCGGAGGAGCTCTCAGATTTCAAAGCCCATTTTTCCTTTTAATTGACTATTAATCAATTATTTAAGCAATTTGCGATCAGGCCGGAAAGGATTGATACTTACTATATATGAAGTGGTCAAATTAGGCAGAATCCCTGAGGTTAGCTAATTTATAGCTATCTTTGCATCCCTTCTGGCTAAAAGGGCCAAATCTGGCGCAGTATCACTTGATGACCAAAGGTTAAAGTAAAAGATGAGTATCAAGAAGAGAGTGTTGTTCGTGACACAGGAAATGTCACCATATACAGATCTTACGGAGATTTCGGAGATCGTCAAAAAGTTGCCTTTATACACGCAGGACAATGGCATGGAGATCAGGGTGCTGATGCCCAGATTTGGCAGCATTAATGAGCGTAGACATCGTCTTCATGAAGTAGTCAGGTTATCCGGGATGAATATCATCATCAATGATGACGATTACCCACTGATCATTAAAGTGGCTTCTCTGCCTGGAGCACGTCTCCAGGTCTATTTCCTTGATAACGAAGAGTTTTTCAAAAGGAAATTTATGTTCGAAGATCAGGCAGGCAAGCTGTTTGATGACAACCAGGACAGGATGGTTTTCTTTTGCAAAGGAGCTGTTGAAACCGTGCGGAAATTTGGATGGGCACCTGATGTGGTGCATTGTCATGGATGGATGACTTCGCTGGTTCCTTTCTATCTGAGAACAGCTTATAAAGATGATCCACTTTTCAAAAAGAGCAAGATCATATACTCTGTCTATAATGAGAGTCTTGAGTCTAATTTTAATAAGGATTTTTTCACCAAAGCGTCCATCAATAATCTTCAGCCGAAAGATCTACTGGCATACCAAAATGGAAACGGTCACGTTAACCTACACAAAGGTGCCATGGAGTATGCAGATGCTTTAATCCAGGGTGCTAAAAAACTTGACGCGACGCTGGCAAAAGAGATGAAAGCAACGAATAAACCTTCCCTTGTTTATCACGACCTGGACAGCTATTTGCCTGCGTATTTGGATTTCTACAAAGGGCTGATGAATTAAACGATTCGGCTGAGTAACCGGGATTTTCTTATGGCATTATACAGACGACTCCTTTTTGTCCTGACCTTATTTATTTTGGTTTTGGCCTCTTGTACAAAACCTGTCCTGATCGGCTCTGATTTCCTGGATGATGAAAAAGCGAACCTTCGTTTTAAAGATGACTTCGGCTTATCATTTTTTACAGAAAAATCAGATAGCGTTATAGTTCACAGTAACAATGTGAGCCTTCAGTTATTTACCTATTTGTGCGGGAACCTTGATGATCCTTTTTTTGGAAAATCCATTGCAGAAATTTATGCACAGCCCATTCTACCAACAGTAGCCACTCAGCTTAAGGATGCCACATTGGATTCGATCGTGCTTGAGTTGAGATATGATACACTCGGTCTTTATGGATCGCTTACGGATCCTGTCACCTTAGAGGTATATCGTATGACGGAGCGGCCTGATTTTAACACCACATATTTTTCTGATCATATCTTTCAAACCGGTGATCTATTGGGATCAACTACGTTTGTGCCAAGGCCAAAAGATAGTGTTACAATCATAAGGCCGACAGATACACTCCTGATTGCTCCACATGTAAGGATTCCATTGTCGACGCTTTTATTGAATGATCTGACGCAGCAGGATTCGATTTTTTATAAACATCTTGATACTTTTTTGGATCATTTCAATGGGCTTAAAATCAAAATGACGAATGCAAGTAATACCATGCTGGGATTCGACCTTGTCAATGCAGTCAGTGGATTATCTATTTATTATGTTGCAAAAAATGATTCCATCGAAAGACAGTTTAAGTTTGTATTTACTCCTGCCAGTGTGAAAACTGTGTACATGGAAAATGATTATTCCGGCACACCTGTTGGAGCTGCGTTGTCGCCTGAGCCTGAAAATGATTATTGGTATGTGCAGGGTATGTCGGGTGTAACAACCTCCATGAAAGTTGACGGTTTACCTGATCTGGGTACTGCGATCATCAATGAAGCAGATCTTGAAGTCTTTTGCTCATTTCCAAATGGTGATATTCCTTCGTTGTATCCGCCTCTTCCTTTTTTAGTGACACAGTCACCAACAGATACTTTATTGATCAATTCGATTGATGTGAATGTTGCTCTTGTACGTGCTTCCGGAGATTACTACAGCACCACTTATGCAGCTTTTTTTGGAGGAGTGCTTCACAAAGTGGCAGATGGTCCTCCGGCGGTATACCGGTATGACATGAAAGTCACCTCCCAGATCAAAGATATCTATGACGGAAAAAAGGAAAATATCATATATTTCAATCCGATTGATAAGGGAAACGTACCAGGCAGGTCTATCATGTATGGCCCCGGGAACCCTTTATATGCCCCAAGGCTGAGAGTGTATTATACTTCTTTATAAAGAAATCATCTAAGTTAGTTGAGGGCTTTTTTCAAATCTTAATTGGCCTAAATGATGTTATTCCCATCATGGAAAGTTCAGGACTTGTCCGGCATCAAATTTGTTGAATTAGATTAATTCTTTGACCCTATGTGTGGAATCGTTGGATATATTGGTGATCGACCTGCATACCCTGTATTGATGCAGGGACTTAAGCAACTCGAATATCGTGGTTACGATAGCGCGGGTGTTGCTTTGCTGAATTCGTCCATGACCTTATTTAAGAAAAAAGGCAAGGTTTCCCAACTTGAAGATTTCATCGGCGATCAGAAATTAACTGCTACGGCAGGAATGGGACACACACGATGGGCTACTCATGGAGAGCCAAGTGATATAAATGCGCATCCACACGTCTCCAACAACGGGAACCTGGTGATGATCCACAATGGCATCATTGAAAATT
>JBDUDG010000356.1:0-3743 GCA_040003045.1 Saprospiraceae bacterium
GTCTTGTGAATGCATCCAGTTTCTGGATGAGGATTTGATAATTGCCAGATTGCACCATTTATGGAATTGTCGATAAGTAAATGAAACGGTCAACGTCTATAAAAAATTCAACATCTGGTCCGCCTCTTTACAGACAAAAGGACAAGTTAGGGGTAAAATGAGTCATTTGTCAATACCATAGTGGGCCTTCGCAAAATGAGCATAATTTGTGAAGTTAATCTAAATGTATAATATGTTGATTATCAGTGAATTAATCAAATTCGCTTTAAAAAACAAAATTGACAAAAAGCATTATAACCCCCATTATTCGAAGCAGGAACTGTGCAACTTCTGTTCGGCGGAAGTGTTGAGATATCTTTGCTGTCAAACCGGCCTCCATGAGCACTGAAGAATTGATGTACCTGATCTTTGGAATTTTGTTGGTGGGAGCGCTTGTATTTGATCTTGGGCTCATCAGCCAGACAAACAAAAAAATCACCATTAAAAATGCTCTTTACCAGACTATCTTCTGGGTCTTGCTGGCCCTGGGATTTTTCGTTTTCATGTGGTTTTATGACAGTCGGTTTACAGCAATCTCCTATCTCAGTGCCTACCTGATGGAATGGAGCCTGAGCATCGACAATATATTTGTGTTCATTCTCATCTTCACTGCATTTGGCGTGAATGCAAAACATTACGGGCGAGTATTGTTGCTTGGGATTTTAATGGCGATCGTATTTCGTGTGATATTTATAACTGTAGGTGTGGCACTCGTAGAGCGGTTTCACTGGATATTATATCTCTTCGGTGTATTCCTGGTGTATACCGGTTATAAAATGTTTTTCGCTGATGAAAATGATGAGTTTGACCCCGTGCATTCGAAAGTGTATAAGTTTTTAAAGAAATTTCTTCCGCTGGCACCGCATGATGGAGATGGAAAATTCTTCGTTAGGGAAAGTGGGAAACGGATGTTTACCACTTTATTTCTCGTGGTCATCATGCTGGCTTGCATTGATCTTGTTTTTGCCCTGGATTCTATTCCTGCAGTTATGGGAATATCCACAGACCGAATGGTGATCTATACGTCAAATATTTTTGCGCTGCTCGGTTTACGCTCATTGTTTTTTCTTCTTCGGAGTGCTGTTTCCAAATTCGATTATTTGCAACAGGGGATTGCTATCGTGCTTGTATTTATTGGCCTGAAGATGTTATTTGAACACTGGATCGAACCTTATGTTAGTAAAAACGTCCAGGTATTTATTTCGCTGGGAGTGATCATGGTGTGCTTATCAGGTTCGATGCTGTATTCCAGGTTCAGGTTGCGGCCGGGATATCCTGCGGATGCGAGAGATGAACAAAGTGAAGAGTGATGCTTTGACAAGAAAAAGCAGAGAAAAGGGAGAATTTGATTTGCATTAATTTGTGAAAATTTGCGGCTACAAAAAACAAAGTAGTTTAGTCTAATTGGAAATGAAGAAGTTGATATTCTATGTTTTTTGGTCCATTGTTTTTATACAGTTTGCATGCACTGACCAGGGTTTTACTGCTTTTAAATTATCTATTTTCCTTGAAAATGAATCAGGCCACAATTTAAATTTATATTCATTTAATAAGCAAGGAATTGATACCATAGCAATTAATAACCATACAAAGTATCATTATGGGATATTCGATTATGACTCAGTTTTGCCAATTGAAAAAAATGACTCCATGATTGTCAAATTTGCTGACAATAAAACTCTTCGCTATTTCCCTTCGGATAGCTGTAATCAGAAAAGTATATTTTGCAACAGCACATATTTTTGCATTTCTGGAGATACAACCATATGTCGGTTCATCATCGATGTGGAAGAATATTTGAAAGCGAAATGAGCAGGTATTGTTTTAAAGATTAGTGGATTCTCCCCCTTGAATTCTGCGAATATCGGCGATTTTTGCGGGAAACTAATTTGAGAAAATGTGGCTGTTCGTTTCGACTACTGCAGTTGGTGAGCTGTAGCACGAGGCTAAGTATTAGCATGTCGAACCACAACGACCGCCTAAGATTTTCTCGGAATGTTTCAGCTCCGCAACATTTGAGGGAGATCTCTCTTCTGTACAGCTATGGTCAATTATTAGTCTCTCTGTGGATGCCGGTGCTCCAAGATGCTTTGTCATCAAATGACTTGACGCATTTAGTAATTTGGTCAGGGGCCTTCGAACTTTTTACGGTCTTCTGGGGAGACAGGGTTTTTAAACCAGAAATAAACGACATGGTAAAAATCGCCGATTTTAGTATTCTTTGTTTCATCAGTAGGTGACATAATCGTATTGGTTAATTTATACATGATTTATAAAAAAGAAACAGAAGCTAAAGTAACTTCTGAATAACCGGCAATAACTCGTCTGCCATTCTCTTGTGATCCTGCACATCAGGATGACCACCACAGCCCGAGAGATGAAACTTCGTGAAGGTGAAAATAGATACCGGCTTCAGATTTTCAATCGATACCTGAACTTTTTCCTTTATTGTAACTAAACAGCGATTGAGGATATCCGTATTATAATTGTTCTCCATCGGAGTATTGATCAGCATGATCGAGGCTTCCGGATAATAGTTATGTATTTTTTTGATAAAAGCTACGTATGCATCAATCAACATCGATGAATCGAAAGGCTTTCGGGGCGTGACATGATCTCCTTCATAGATATCATTGGTGCCAAGACAAATCGTCACCACATCCGGAATGAATTGTTTGACATCCCAGGGAAGGCCATTGGGATTTCCGTTCATGAACTCCTGTTCGTAGACTTCACCCATCACCGGCCCTTCAGAATTCCAATTTCGATAGATGCCAATACCACTCACACCACTGATCATAAAGTCAAGATCAAGCGCCCTTGCAATCCTTGGCCCGTATGCATCATAAGCATTGTGCTGATCAAACCAATTGCCATGATCACAGGGTACGAGAGACGGATCATCCGACATGCCTACAGTAATAGAATTGCCGATGAATTCAATTTTCTTTCTAATTTTTTTTGGCCTTGGAACTAAAGAGTCCGCTTCAATCGATTGGATCACTATGCCGCCGAGGACAGCTTCTGTTTCTTTATAAATTTCAACATCATGAAAAGGAGATTTGGTCACAGGTATAATTTCAATTGCCGAAAAAGAATCAAACCTGATTGCTTGGCGAGCCTGACGGATCCCATCCAGAACAACTGATATGTAATTATATTCTTTAGGTGGAGCTATATTTTTCACCCAAACCCTACATTGATCACCAACAAAACGAAAACCCAGACTTGAGGCGCTGCTAATTAATAGCTGGTTGCCAGAAGGATCTCGTACAGTGCGACCATGCCACTGTATCAGACCTGAACTTGCGGGATAACTGATCATTTCTTTCTTTGAACACGCGAGCATTGCAGTTAGAAATAGGAGGGTGTATAGAAGAAATATCCTGTTCATCCGATGCAAGATCGTATAAAAGGGAATAAAAAAATGAATAACCAATAACGAATATTGAATAACGAATATCGAACCCGACATTCGAGAGTCTCTGACCTCGAACTGATAAAAACCATCAGAGATGCCCATGCTTCATAATTTATCACACGGGAGCTGCCTGGACTGCCGTTACGCATGATCGGTAATCACTTTGGTTTGCAAAAGACTGCCATACGCGCGTCGGCAAACACATAGGTTTGCCTCTACATTGGCTGGTATACAGGATCGGGAAACGCATAGGTTTGCCTCTACACTGGGTGGTATACAGGAT
>JBDUDG010000051.1:0-12649 GCA_040003045.1 Saprospiraceae bacterium
CTACGTCATCCTGATTGGTCACCTGGACTCCATTTTTATATATCGTATATGAATATGATGGACCCTGGATCCCGTTAGTCAATCCTCGGACGCCAACACTACCGTTGTTCGTTCCAAAGCAGGGCGCATCGGTAGGCACCACATTGGCCGTGATGATATTCATTGTACCGACAGTAAATGTGAATACAGTATCACATTGTGAAACCTGATCTTCCACTGTAATGCTATAAACCCCCGGGTTGAGCAATCCGATAGTCACCGTATTACTGGTCACTTCAAATCCAGGCCGGATGATGATGTTATAGTTTCCATCGATATCAGGTGTGGCACCTGTGATAGATAAGTCAATGAACCCATCAGCAGAGCCATTGCACGTAGCATCATGCAGATTATTGATCGTAAATACGAATGGCTTGTCTATTAATTCTACGGTGATTTCTGCTTCACAACCATTATCATCCTTTACAAGAATATCATAAAACCCATGGCCAAGACTTGTGACGAGTGAGGAATCACCAGCATTTCTGATAAAGCCAGATCCTGCTTTATTTGGATTTGAAAGGCTTCGCCATATGTAACTATAGGGCATGGATCCACCGACAGGTTTGATCCACATTGTTCCGTTTTTAAATTTATAACAAGTTGGGTGTTTCAATCGAGTTGAAATACTTAATCCAAGCGTGTCAACATCGATGTTATAGGTGACCATTCCTCCTCCGGCATCTGTAATGATCACATCATAATTGCCAGCCGGGACATTTAAAGTTGTGTTTCCTCCTTCACCAGGTATGACAACAGGCCCTCCCGGTGTTCCGGATACTGTTTCTAACCATGTGATATTGTAAGGTGATGATCCACCGTATGCAGTCACATCAATAGATCCATTGCCGCCAACTATCGCAGGGCCACAACTTGTCACAAACCCAACAAGTGTGACCGCATTATCCACAGTCATATTGCAGGAAACAGAATCAGATGGAATGACGCTGTTAATGTCCGCTACTTCAAAATCAAAAAATGGGCTGATGCCTACATTGCTGGTAGCGCCCGGAGTACCAATAATTCTAAAACACACCTCAAATACGGTAGCCCCGTCAGGCAATGTTTCGCCGGTAAAAAGATTGAAATTGAGCGGAATAAATTTTAATGCGTTCGGACCAGAAAGGTTGAAGTCACCATTTAAATTGATATTGGCTAAACCAGGATTCTTAATCTGAATAAAATCAAGAACATCGCTGTTCCAATGGATTTCAAATTGCGCGATTACTACTTTATTAAAGTTGGTCACCGTGACTGGTACACAAATCGTATCCCCAGGCTGTCCATCGAGGCAATTAAAAGTAAAAACCACGGGAGGAACACCGGATTTTGTTTGGGAAGTCCCTGGAGTCGTATGGTAATAGGCTGCGGCGAATAAGCTGTGTGATGAAAAACCAAGGCAAATGACCACAAACCACATCCATCTTCTCGTTTTCCTAGTAGTCTGATTATCCATTTAAAAATTTAGTATAAAAGCTTTTTATAATATGTAAGCCGCAAAAATAGTGTTTCATATTGTGATTAAGGTCGGGGTTTTCATTTATTTTCTGAGGGAGTGAATCTCTTCTAAGATGCTTTTATGGCAGTTAGCGCTGCCTTTTGGGGAGAGACCTATCTGAACGGTCAGTTACCTCAGGAAAGTATTAACAAAAATGAGTTTAAATGCTGGAAATGGGAGTTGATGACTGTGATCAGATGATCTGGCCTTTATTGATCACCTTATCTATCCAGGAGTGTCCGTAAGAATAGGGTAGAAAGTCAATTCCGGAGGAGGGTTTTGTAATGATTAAATTGGCTGATTTTGAAATAGTTACACTACCTAATTGAGAGCTTAACTCGAAGGCTGCGGCACTATTGATTGTAGCAGCATTTATAGCTTCTTCAGGAAGCATTTTCATTTTTATACAGGCCAGAGAAAGGATAAAGGACATATTTCCACTTGGAGAGGTACCGGGATTAAAATCACTGGCCAGGGAGACACAAAGACCATTATCTATCATTTTTCTCGCAGGAGCATAAGGTAGGCCCAGAAAAAAAGCTGTGGAAGGAAGAAGCGTTGCGATGGTTTCTGAAGAAGCCAACGCTTTAATTTCTTCCGGACCTGTGAATTCTAAATGATCAACAGAAATAGCTTTATGTCTAACGCCTGCCTGGATTCCGCCGGAATAATCGAGTTCATTAGCATGTATTTTCGATTTTAATCCCATTTTGGTCCCTGCTTCAAGAAGTGTATCGGTTTCTTCAACTGTATAAAAGCCTTTGTCGCAAAACACATCGATATAATCTGCGAGCCCCTGATCCTGGATAGCAGGCAACATATCTTCTATAATCATCCTGATATATTCCTGCCTGTTAGATTTGTATTGCGTTGGTATCGCATGTGCGCCCAGAAATGTTGATTTCACTGGTATCCAGTTAAGTTCCTTAAGCCGGCGTATGACGCGTAATATTTTCAGTTCGCTTTCAACCGTCAGGCCATAACCACTTTTGATTTCAATAGCACAGGTACCCAGCGACATCACTTCAGCAAGTCGCTCTTTCGCTTGTTCAAAGAGTACATCTTCCTCTGCTTGCTGCAATTTGAGTGCGGAGTTTAGAATGCCTCCTCCATGAAGCGCTATTTCTTCATACGTCAATCCTTTGATCCTATCGACAAATTCATTAGCCCGCCACGCAGCAAAAACAAGATGCGTATGGCTATCACAAAATGAAGGGAGGACTATTTTTCCTGAACAATCCAGAACCTGATCTGCCCTTTCAATAGTACATTGATCATCAGCTCCGAAACTTTTAATTTTTCCTTCTTCAACAAATAAAAAGGCATTTGATATAGAAGGAAGATGCGCCATATCACTTCCTTTCAGGCGAAGAATACCCTCAGGTTGGATGCCTGCGAGTGATGATATTCTTCTTAAGAGTAGGGAAGAGGACAATATTAAATGCGATTGCTTTGATGCGAAGGTACGAATGGCAGGTAAATGAACTTATTGGTGGATTTTGCAAATTCGCCCCAAACGAATCTTAAGAAGTCATCCACTATTTACTTTCTTTGAAAACAGGCTCCTGCCTGCAAGGAAATATCAACTCACGTCTCACGTTTCACGAAGCCATACTTTGGGCGGTTGCAAAACGCCCCGGCTTTGCCTCACGATTTCTTCACACTCGTCTTTATCCCTTTATTTAACATGTGTTGTTGCTCTGCATTCACTTCCGTTTCGGAAGGATAGACTTTAGAAACCACCCTGTAAAATTTATTTCCATCCTTCATCTCAATTTGAATACCAAAATTTACAAAACCCTTAGATTTCAAATCACCAATTAATTTTTGAGCGTTGCCTTCTGATCCAAAGTATCCTGCCTGGATGATCCATCCACTATTCATGGGTGATGATGTAATTGGCGAGAATGTTTGATTTCGGTTTTCAGATGGAGATTCTTTTGGTTGAATTGATGGATTATCTTTTGGTGTTGCGGCTTGTGAGATAGATGTTTTGACTTCAACATTTTTTGGTACTGAGTAGCTGACCGGTTTGGATTCTATATTTTGTTCGCCAGGTTTTACACTCTGGTCAAACATTGTTGGATTGCCGGCAGCATCTTTCCATCCTCCGGTCCATTTGTCTTTTATTTCTGAAGATGAGGATACGATCACCCATGCAGGTACCTGTTTCAGTTCATACAGATCGAAACATACACCGCCATCAAAATCTTCAATGTCCATTCGAGTTGAAATATAGGTTTGAGTACTCGGCATGTCTTTTATGTAAGCAGACCAGGCAGATTCACATGTTGCACATGTCTTGCTGCTGAAATAGACTAGCAGATCTTTTTTTGCTTCTGCCGACGCCTTCCTTGCTGAAGGATAGCTTGAATAGAAATTTTGAGGTTGTACCGGTCCGGTGAACAAGGCAAGTATGATTGATAGAAAGCTGAGAACCATAATATATTGATTTATAGTTATTTATAAAATCCTTTTATTCAGCTAATTAAGCAGCAAGAATCGTTCCAAAAAGGGATGCCGGATAATGGGTCCAGACTTGTGCTGTAATAGCTGATTAGAAGTTTATTTAGGTATCGATTCAAACTGGCCTCGTGACTCATTTATTTTCAATCGTGGTTCAGAATTGACACCTCACGAAAGGTTCATGCTAAGCAAACTCACTTTTCACTATTCACTATTCACTACCTTCGCCCTCCTAAATTAACCCCGATGCCAAGAATCAATGCTGCCATCACCGGTGTACATGGTTTTGTTCCTAAGGATGTTCTGACCAACAAGGATCTTGAGACCATGGTCGATACTAATGATGAATGGATAAAAGCCCGTACCGGCATTGAAGAAAGACACATCCTGAGGGATCCTTTATTGGCCACATCTGATATGGGAGCAGCAGCAGTGACTGCCCTCCTTGAAAAAAAGGGAATGTCTCCTCTCGATATTGATTTGTTGATTTGTGCCACTGTAACTCCTGATTATTTTTTCCCGGATACAGGCACTTTAATCTGTCATAAAATTGGGGCTAAGAATGCATTCGCCTATGATATCACTGCAGCATGTTCAGGTTTTTTATTTGCCGCAACAACCGGTGCAAAAATGGTAGAGTCTGGTTCGTATAAAAATGTTGTGGTAGTAGGGGCAGATAAAATGTCCACCATAACTGATTACACTGACCGCGCAACATGTATTTTATTTGGGGATGCTGCCGGTGCTATCCTTCTTCAGCCCAGCGAAAATGGGAATGGTCTGATCGATTCATGGATGAGAGTAGATGGAGTGGGCGCGGAATATCTTCATATGAAAGGCGGAGGCTCAAGAAATCCACCAACACACGAGACAGTTGACAAAAAGATGCATTTTCTTTTTCAGGATGGTAAACCGGTATTCAAAGCCGCCACAAAAGGTATGGCGGAAGCAGTGGGCGAAATCATGAAAAGAAATAACCTGAAGCCGGAAGATATCACATATATAGTTCCTCACCAGGCTAACCTTAGGATCATACAGGCTGTAGCAGATATGCTTAAATTTCCCATGGAAAAAGTGATAGTCAATATTCATAAATACGGCAACACGACAGGAGCTACAATCCCTCTGTGCTTATGGGAATGGCAGGACAAGCTTAAACCCGGAGACAAGATCATTCTGACAGCTTTCGGTGGAGGCTATACATGGGGAGCAAGCCTGTGGAGCTGGGATTATTGATCAAACCCGATAATACCCCAAGCTCGCTTAGGGCCTTAAAAAGACCTATATTTGCGCCCTCATTTTTGATCATTTATTCCAAATACTCTATGGCTACCACAGCAGACATTAAAAAAGGACTCTGCCTCGAATTTAATAATGATATTTTTTATATCGTTGATTTTCAGCATGTTAAACCCGGAAAAGGGAACGCATTCGTCCGAACCAAGTTGAAAAGTCTTACTACAGGCAAAGTTGTAGACAATACCTTTCAATCAGGTCATACCATCAATGAAGTCCGTGTCGAACGAAGACCTTTCCAATATCTTTATCAGGATGACATGGGTTATCATTTCATGAACAATGAAACCTATGAGCAAGTCTCGGTACAGGAATCAATGTTGGAGAACGCGAGGTTCATGAAAGAAGGCCTGAGCGTTGAGATCATTATGCATGCAGAACAGGAGATTCCACTCGCTGTAGAATTGCCTCAATATGTTATCTTGGAGGTCACTTATGCTGAACCCGGAATGCGCGGTGATACAGCCACAAATACACTGAAACCTGCGAAAGTCGAGACAGGAGCAGATGTCAAAGTTCCGTTATTTATAGATGTTGGTGAGAAGATCAAGATCGAGACATCAACCGGTAATTATATAGAAAGGGCTAAATAATTTCTCCTATGGATTCTAAAGAAATTCAAGAGTTACTCAAGCTGGTCAACAGGCTGGAGCTTGCGGAATTTAAATACAAACAGGGCGAGACAGAATTCTCTGTGAAGACCAAATATTATCATCACCGGTCTGTCGATTTCGGATCTTCCATGATGCCTTCTCCTTCGATCAGTCATGCTCCTGTGCACAATCCTTCGACTCAGCAATCTGCACCTGCCAAAACGAATGCGGAATCCGAAGGAAACGGAAATGCACCGGCAGCTCCTCCAAAAGACAACCTGATAGAAGTTCGCTCTCCGATCGTAGGTACTTTTTACAGATCATCAAGTCCTGACAAACCTTCATTTGTAAAACCAGGCGATTCCATAGAAGTGGGTTCAGTGCTATGCATTATCGAAGCCATGAAGCTCTTCAATGAAATCGAATCCGAAGTAACAGGCAAATTGGTCAAGATCATGGTGGAAGATGCCAGCCCGGTTGAATATGACCAGGTATTATTCCTAGTCGATCCGAATGGTTGATCAGAAATTCATCTTTCTTTTCAACTTTTCTTATTTCCAAATTCATTTCATTAACCAGATCTTTTCCTGATGTTCAAAAAGATACTCATAGCGAATAGAGGTGAGATAGCCTTACGGGTGATCAGAACCTGCAAAGAGATGGGCATCAGCACTGTAGCAGTCTATAGCACCGCCGATAAAAATAGTTTGCATGTTAGGTTTGCTGATGAAGCGGTTTGCATTGGTCCTCCAAAATCCAGCGACTCTTATCTCAGCATCCCAAGGATCATGGCTGCTGTTGAAATCACCAATGCAGATGCAATTCATCCCGGGTATGGATTCCTTGCTGAAAATTCAGATTTCGCCGAAGTGTGCAAAGAATATGGAATAAAATTTATTGGACCGACTCCGCACATGATTTCCATGATGGGAGATAAGATCACAGCGAAGGAAACCATGATCAAGGCAGGTGTGCCCGTTGTACCCGGGAGCGGAGGTCTTGTCACTGATGCAGCACAGGCACGAAAAATCTGCAAGGACATAGGATATCCTGTCATCATGAAAGCAACCGCTGGTGGTGGCGGAAAGGGAATGCGCGTCGTGTGGAATGAAAAGGAAATTGAAGAGATGTGGGATAAGGCCCGTAAAGAAGCGAAAGCATCTTTTGGGAATGATGGTATCTATATTGAAAAATTCATCGAACAACCTCGTCATATTGAATTTCAGATTGTGGGTGATCAGCATGGACACGTTGTACATCTTTCGGAAAGAGAATGTTCAATTCAGCGTCGTCATCAGAAATTATTCGAAGAATCGCCTTCTCCTTTCATGGATGAATCGCTTCGAAATAAAATGGGCAAAGCTGCAATAAAGGCTGGCAAGTCTATTGACTATGAAGGTGTGGGTACCGTAGAGTTCCTCGTGGATAAAAACAAGAATTTTTATTTCATGGAGATGAACACCCGGATCCAGGTAGAGCATCCTGTCACCGAGGAAGTCATTGACCATGATCTGATCAAAGAGCAGATCAAAGTCGCCGCTGGAATTCCAATCTCAGGGAAAAATTATTTCCCGGATAGTCACGCGATGGAGTGCAGGATCAACGCCGAAGATCCATACAATAATTTCATGCCGAGCCCCGGGACGATTACGTCATTCCACAGCCCGAAAGGTCATGGCGTACGTGTAGATACGCATGTTTATGCAGGTTACACGATTCCGCCTTATTATGACAGTCTCATTGCAAAACTGATTTGTAAGGCTCCCACACGCGAAGATTGTATCACAAAAATGCAACGAGCTCTGGATGAATTTATCGTAGAAGGCATCAAGACCACCATCCCATTCCATAAAAAATTAATGCAGGATCCACAATTCAGAAAGGGCGATTTCAATACAAGTTTCCTAGATCATTTCAAGCTTGAAGATTAAATGATGGCTCAAGGGCAGACCCCTATTCGTCAATTGCTTTTTTACCTGCGACGTTACAAAGGCCTTATACTGGGGAATATCATCTGCAATATCCTGATGGCGATCACGATGGTCATCAGCATTCCGATCATCATTCCATTTTTTCAGATCCTGTTTGGTCGTGTTAAGCCGTCAGGAGATGCTGTTTCGTTCAGCATTAACAATATTCAGTCCTGGCTTGAATATGTATTTGGCAGACTGGTAGAGGTATATTCACAGGAGACTGCCCTGCTGATCGTATGCATCACTTTTGTAATCATATTTTTTCTAAAAAATCTTTTTCGCTATCTCTCACTGGTGTTTATGGCCAGAGTACGAAATGGTATTGTGCGGGATGTACGCAATGAAGTTTTTGAAAAATATATGAATCTTCCGTTAGCTTTTTTTACGCGCGGGAAGAAAGGCGATTTGATGTCTCGTATCAGTACGGATGTTCAGGAAATTGAATATTCCATATTAAATGTCATTGAATCCGTTTTTAAAGAGCCTATCGTTATTATCGGGAGTATCACTTTCATGTTGTTTACGAGTCTGAGGTTGACGATTTTTGTTTTTATTCTTATTCTCATTACAGTATTCATTATAGGACGCATCAGTCGTAATCTTAAACGGCAATCCAGGGATGCGCAAGCCAGACTTGCTGATCTGGTGATCCATGTAGAAGAAAGCCTCAATGGTATGCGCATCATCCAGGGTTTTAATGCGCAGCAGTATCAACGGAACCGGTTCAGTCTTATTAATGAACGTTACAGAAAATTGCTCACACGCATCATGTACAGGCGTGACTTGTCATCTCCGCTTTCTGAAACCCTGGGCATCGCCATAGTTTCAGTCCTGTTATGGTACGGCGCACATCTTGTATTCAAATCTGAAATCAAACCGGAAACCTTTTTTGCTTTCTTATACGCATTCTTCAACGTGATCGCACCTTCAAAATCTTTTTCATCAGCATATTATAATATTCAAAAAGGTCTGGCCGCAGTAGAACGTGTGAATGAGATCATGGATAATGATGAAAAGATCATTGAGAAAAGTGATTCGACGCAAATCCATTCCTTCGAAAAGGAAATAGTTTTTGATAATGTTGGTTTCCAATATTCTGCTGAAGGAGATTGGGTCTTAAAAAATATTAATCTGAAAATTGGTAAAGGCCAGGTAGTAGCGATTATAGGCTCAAGTGGTTCAGGCAAATCCACCTTAGCGGATCTTCTGCCAAGGTTTCATGATGTAACAGAAGGAGCTATTTATTTTGATGGAATCGATATCAGGGAATTTGAGCTGAAACAGCTTCGGGGACTCATGGGAATTGTCAACCAGGATCCTGTGCTTTTTCATGATACTATTTTTAATAATATTGCCTTTGGAAAACCTGATGCTTCTTTGGAAGAAGTCATACATGTAGCTTCAATTGCACAGATGCATGAGTTTATTATGAGTCAGCCGCAAGGATACGATACAATCGTAGGGGACAGAGGAAGTACACTAAGCGGGGGAGAGAGGCAAAGACTAACATTAGCGCGAGCATTACTTGTAAATCCTCCAATTCTGATCCTCGACGAAGCCACAGCTTCTCTTGATTCAAAATCAGAACGATTGGTGCAGGAAGCACTGAATAAAGTGATGGAAGGCCGTACTTCAATCGTGATAGCTCATCGGCTTTCTACCGTTCAGCATGCCGATCAGATCATCGTATTGCAGGACGGAAAAATAATTGAATCAGGTGATCATGCCTCCTTGATGCAACGTCAGGGAGAGTATTCTAAATTTGTAGGACTCCAATGGTTACAATAATCAGATATATAGCCTTCCTCGTATTCATGTCCTTCTGGATGTGTACTTCAGCTCAACAGATGAAATGGACTGAGCTTGCCGAGGATACTATTTATTATGCTAATGAATATTTGCCGGATGATTTGATGGTGACTCCTCCAGGACCTGGACAGATCTGGGATTTCAGATCATTGCGTGCTCCTTATGCGCTGAGCAGAAGGATAGTGTCAGCAGGAGATCGCGATAAGATCGCATTCGCAAGCCTTATTAATGGAAAACAAACGGATGCAATATTGCAGGTCACAGGAAATGCATCCCAGATGGTACAGATCGTGGAGGACAATCCAATTTGTCCGGGACACAATTTATTTTATTCTTTGTCCCCTTCCTTCAAACCTTTTTTCGAAGGTAATATGGGAGATAATTATTCATACCGCGGAAAGATGCAGGCAACTTTTGCATGGCCGCATGATTATAATTGTCTCTGGAAACCTTTTCAACTTCCGGATTCATGTCGTATCATTTACAGCATTACGTATGATATAGACGTTGATGCAGAAGGGACGCTTTATTTGCCAACTGAAGTCAGCCAGGTACATCGGCAGCACATTGAAGAAAAAAGAACTTTAAAGGTTGAAACTAAGAAAGGAAATCTTTGGATGGATATCACTGCGCAAATACCTACTCTTAATTTGTTTTCCTACAAAGAAATATTGAGATTTGTTTCAGCGGAGACAGGTCTTGAATGGGCAGACATCGAAGTAAAAGAAAATCTTCAGCCTGTTCGTATTGAATTCAAAACATATCCCCTGATCACAAGGATATTTTCGGAGAAGCCAACACGTCCGGATATATTTGCCTATCCAAATCCGACATTTGATGTGGTGCGTTTTCAGATGAGTGATCTTCTTTACGGACGCTATAACTTAAAAATATTCAATATTCTTGGTGTAGCTGTCAAAGAGGCAGAGATTGTGGTCGATGACCCGAGAAAAACAATATCCATTGATCTTGGGGACTTACAAAGGGGAACTTACCTGTATAGATTGCAGGATAGTTTTGGACGAACCATTCGCACCAAGCGTATAATATTGATTCGGGCCTGATGGGTCACCATGAACTTATAGAGACCTGGAATTCTTTTGTACCAGGTCCCGTTCAAAAAATAAACAGCTTTGGCTCTGATCATTTTTATATCAAGCGTCTTGATCTTATTCAATCATGGGCAGATGGCAACAAGTATTATAAAATAAAAAACAGTATCCGGTTTGCTCTTGACAATCGTATAGAAACTATTGTAAGTAAAGGAGGCATGTTTAGCAATCATTTATTCAGTCTTGCGCATGCATGTACTCAGTTTAAAATTGAATTGGTCTGCATTGTTCGCAGTTATAAAGCGGATCATCAAAATCCAATGCTGAGTGAATTAGAACCCATAACAAAAGAGATTGTGCTTCTGGATGCGGCAGTATACAATCGATTTAATGAAGATGATGCGGAAGAAAAATATCCTGGTTCATTGTTTATTCCGGAGGGAGGTTTGAGTGAGTTCGCGTTAAATGGGATATCTGAGATATGGAATGAATGTCTTGAACACCATCCAACGCATCTGGTCATCTCAGGTGGATCAATGGCTTCGGCCTGTGGATTGATTTCGGTTTTGCCTGAAGATATCAATCTTATTATTGTCCCTGCATGGAAAGGATGTTCAGAAGAATATGTTGAAGATATACTGAAACAATACACATTAAAAAGTAATGGAAAGTGGACCATCTGGAAGGATACACATTTTGGTGGCTTTGCACATTATGACCGGACGTTAATTGATTTTATGTATAGATTTACGAGTAACACTGGTATCCCACTTGATCCTGTCTACACGGGTAAGATGATGTATGGCATTGTTGATAAAATAAATTCCGGTTATTTTTCATCCAAAGATAAAATTATAGCTATTCACACTGGCGGATTGCAGGGTATAAGGGGATTTGCGTACAGGTATCCGACTGATTGGAGTGAGTATGAAAAATTAATTTCTACAATTTAGTGAGCACTGCAGATCTAAATCATTTTCATTGACCACTGTTCAATTATTTCAGAATAATATTGGTGCTCTATTTGGAGAACCTTCTTCGCTATCTCATCAGTCGTATCAGTAGGTAGCAGCTCTATTTTTTTTTGGAAGATGATATCGCCCTCATCATAGTGTTCGTCTACTTCATGAATTGTGATACCGGAAATGAGATCTCCTGCTGATTTAACACTTTCATGGACATGTTGTCCATACATTCCCGGGCCACCATGTTTGGGAAGAAGTGCAGGATGAATATTGATTATGCGCCCTTTATATTCTTTCACCAGCCATTCAGGAAGCAGTAACAAAAAACCTGCAAGTACAATATGCGTGATTTCCCTTGTTCTGATTTCCGGTAAAACTATTTCTGGCGACTTCCAGCTTGATTTAGGAGTGACGATGCTTTCGATATGATGACTGGCCGCAACATTTAACACCCCGGCATTAATGTTATTGGAAATAATAAGATCGACGCTGATATTTGGATGATCTCTAAAATAGAGACAGATTTTATCTGCATTGCTCCCTGTTCCGGAAGCTAAAATGGCAAGCTTGATTTTTGGCTGAGCGTTTATTTCATTTGGGACATTCACTTTTTTGCGCTCTTCTTTTTTTCTTACGTTCTTACGCTCTTACGTTCTTGCATCCTAGCCTCTGATCGCATTATACTTTCCGCTATTGGAAGGATCAAGCTTTCGCATGATATCGTACACCGCATTCTTCTGAACACGATCTCCGTTCTTCAGGATATCGACGATTTCATCGCTTTTCGCACTTACAAACATCAATACACCGATGCTATTAGGATAAGCTGCATTTGTTTTATCAACTTCTTTCAGCGCATCTACCATGGTAGCAAGCGCGAGCCCTGGGTTCTGATGCATCACATCCAGACTCTTCCTGTGGTAGTTGTACCACGCTTCTTTGAATGATTTGAATCTTG
>JBDUDG010000357.1:0-3738 GCA_040003045.1 Saprospiraceae bacterium
GAATTTCCCTGGCGATAATATCTATGATGGCACTCATGCGTAATTAGTTAGAATAAGTGAAAAGTGAAAAGTGAAAAGTGATAAATTGATCTTAATGCAATTATCACTTCTTGAAAAAGCGAAGGTAGAATTGATTTTGGAATTAAAACGGTGAATTTGTAGTGCATTTTATATCAGGAATACCCGTGATAAAAATTATCTGATGCTTACTTTTGGAAATAGGAACAAACTAGTGGGGGAAAAATAAATACTGATTAGTTTGTCCTTGCAATCAGCGATACAAAATCATCAAATAAATACCTGCTGTCATACGGCCCTGGTGAAGATTCAGGATGGTACTGAACAGAAAATGCAGGCTTTCCTTTCACCCTCAATCCTTCAATAGTCTGATCATTAAGATTGACGTGCGTGACATCTACTTTATCTTTGTACTTCGCCATTTCTCCCGGCGAAACTCCAAAACCATGGTTTTGTGTGGTAATTTCGCAAAGACCTGTGACAACATTCAGGACTGGGTGGTTGATCCCCCTGTGTCCATGATGCATTTTATAAGTAGGTATTCCCTGCGAAAGAGCCAGGAGTTGATGTCCAAGACAAATTCCGAATACAGGAATATCAGATTTGACCAGGCGTGTAATGGTGTTAATTGCATACGTCATGGTAGCAGGATCACCCGGTCCATTTGAAAGAAAAATCCCGTTAGGGGAAAAAGACATGAGGTCCTCAAAAGAGGATCTTGCAGGAAATACTTTTACATAACAGCCGCGAGCAACAAGACATTTCAGGATATTAGCTTTGATACCGAAATCCAATGCAGATATTCGATATGGAGAATTCGGATCCCCTGCTTCATAGGATATCTTTGTAGTAACGATAGAAGCCAACTCAAGGCCTTCCATTGAAGGGACTTCTTTTAGTTTTCGTTTAAGGATTTCGATATCTGTTTCTTCACTGGATACGATAGCATTCATGGCTCCTTTACTACGTATATGTCTTACGACTGACCTGGTATCAATCCCATATACACAAAGTCTCTCCTGGCTTTCGAAATAAGATTGAATGGATTGATCTGCTAATGCCCTGCTATATTCTTCAACAAAAGTTTTGCATACCAACGCATTGATTTGCATATGGCTACTTTCCACATCCTCTTTCTTAATGCCGTAATTGCCGATATGGACATGGGTGGTGACAAGGATCTGGCCATAATAGGATGGGTCTGTAAATATCTCCTGGTAACCTGTCATCCCTGTATTAAAACAAAGTTCACCGGTAGCGGTACCGGGTTTCCCGGCAGCTTTTCCTGTGAAATGCATTCCATCTTCTAAAAGTAGTATCGCTGTTGGCGCTGCTGAATCTGATCGCATGTGGATAACCCTTACATTCAGGGGCTCAAATATATAGGAAAAATTATAATGAATATTGGAATCAGGATTTTAGCGCCCGATTTTAATAAACAAACCCTTCAAGCCAAAACCTTCTGAATAGTGCTTAAAAAAAAAGGATCCCGATAACATCGAAACCCTTTTCAATTTATATATCACTAATCTGATTATTCTTCTTCTGAAGACGCATCCGTCTGTTTGACTGGAGCAGAGGCAGTAGTAGCGGTTGCAGTAGTAGCTGTGGCTTTGCCTTTACCTCTTCTTGTACGCTTGCCCTTTGTCTTATCAGTAGTAGTTGCCTTCTCGCTTCTGCGACGTTTAATGTTCGTGTAGAGCTCATTAAAATCAACCAATTCGATCATGGCCATTTCAGCTCCATCTCCCTTACGAAAACCTGTGCGAATCACGCGGGTGTATCCTCCTGGTCTGGCGCCAATCTTTGTTGCAATTGTGGAGAAGAGTTCGGTAACAGCTTCCTTATTGCTTAGATAGGCAAAAACAGTTCTTCGATTATGAGTGGTATTGTCTTTCGACTTGGTGATTAAAGGCTCAATATACTTCTTCAGCGCTTTAGCTTTTGCCACAGTTGTAAATATCCTTTTGTGCTGGATCAACGCAAGACTGAGATTCATCAATAATGCTGCACGATGTCCTGCTTTTCGCCCAAGGTGATTAAACGTCTTTCCGTGTCTCATGAACCGTTGAATGTTGGTTAAATTAATTAAAATGTCTCCGCAGCACCGGGCAAAAAAGCCTGAGGAAGGTTACTGCAATTTTGATCAAAAAAAGATCTGTTAATCTTCGTCTAGTTTGTATTTCGACAAATCCATTCCGAAGGTTAGTCCTTTGATCTGAAGGAGTTCCTCTATTTCCACCAATGATTTCTTTCCGAAGTTTCTGAACTTCAGTAATTCGTGCGTATCAAATCTGACTAACTCAGCCAGTGAATTTATTTTCGCAGCTTTCAGGCAATTATATGCACGCACAGAAAGATCAAGATCTTCAAGAGATGTTTTGAGCAGTTTGCGCATACTCAGGATGTGCTCATTTACAATGCCATCTTCCTTGCCAACCTTATCATCGAAAGTGATGTGCTCATCTGTGATCAGCATAAGATGCTGGATCATGATGCGACTAGCCTCCTTGATGGCCTCTTCTGGGTGAATCGTACCATCGGTCTCAACTTCAATGCTGAGCTTTTCGTAGTCTGTCCTCTGTCCCACACGTGTATTTGAAACCTGGTATGCCACCTTTTTGATGGGAGTATAAATCGCATCCACCGGGATCACACCAATAGGTGCATTCTCAGGCATGTTTTCTTCAGCGGGAACAT
Organism: Saprospiraceae bacterium; assembly: GCA_040003045.1. GTDB lineage: Bacteria > Bacteroidota > Bacteroidia > Chitinophagales > Saprospiraceae > Opimibacter. The sequence goes on from JBDUDG010000357.1 coordinate 2,719, forward strand.
ATCCTCTTCCTTTGGTTATGGTCATTTCCAATTCAAGATTGACGGAAGGTTCCATTCTACAAATCAGGAGCTCTGGGTTCATCACTTTGAAGACATTGGTTTTTGATTCAATGTCCTTGGCGCGAAATTCATCCTGACCGCTGATAGTAATATAGATTTGGTGTTCGTTTGATTTGTCACCTTTTAATGTGCTCTTCAACCTGATCTGTTTGATATTGAGAATAATATCAACAACATCTTCCACTACTCCAGGTATACTTGAAAACTCATGATCAACCCCTGCGATGCGGATAGCGGAAATCGCATATCCTTCAAGTGAAGAAAGTAATACACGGCGAAGTGAATTCCCTATCGTTTGGCCAAATCCGGGTTCAAGTGGTCTAAATTCAAATTGTCCATGAAAGTCAGTTGCTTTCTGGAGTAAAATTTTATCCGGCTTTTGAAAATTCAGGATGCTCATAAAGACGATTTCTTGTGGAATAATTTATTTAAAAAAATACATCCCGTGTGGTTCCAGTAATATCACTGAAACAGCAAGGATTATTTAGAATACAACTCGACAATCAACTGTTCGTTGATTTTCTCCGGGATGTCGTCACGTTCAGGATAGGTCAGGAATTTTCCTTCCATCCTGTCCGGATTCCATTCTAACCATGGGAATTTGCGGATATCTGTCTTTGCAGCTACATTATCAGTGATCACCTCAATGTGCTGTGATTTTCCCCTTACTGAAACAACATCACCTGGTTTCAACTGATGTGAAGGAATATAAGCGAGATCCCCATTGACAAGAACATGTTTGTGAGAAACCAACTGACGGGCTGCTCTTCGTGTCCTTCCAATTCCTAATCTGAATATTGTATTATCCAGACGCGACTCTAACAATTGAAGCAACACGGTACCTGTAACACCGCTCTTTGAAGATGCTTTTTCAAAGATGTTTCTGAACTGGCGCTCCAGAACACCATAAGTATATTTTGCTTTTTGCTTTTCCAGCAATTGCAATGCATATTCTGATTT
>JBDUDG010000052.1:0-12619 GCA_040003045.1 Saprospiraceae bacterium
CTAAATTTGAATTAGTATATTCATATCTAAGCCCCGCTTTGAGATTAATATTTGCTATCGTCGGAGTTTCATACGAAACGTAGCCGGCAAATATTTTTTCATTTAGATCATATTTTGCAGTTAATGCAGGATCCTCCGTCCACTCTGCATTTTGTTTGTAATCGACCCCTACATCATTTGAGAAATGCGATAAGGAAGCTTTGAAGCCGCTTTCAATTTTCATATTCTTTCCCAGACCACTGGTGTAATCCATATTGCCCACTTTGATATTGATAGGTGTGATTTTGTGGGCCCTGGTATTATTTGTGAAGAGAAAATTATTTTCTCCGTCAGAATATCGGTTGTCATATTCAGTGGGATTATTGTCCTTGTACGCAAGCATATCTGCGTTGAAGGTGAGTTGCCGGCCTTCCGCAAATGTGTGTTGAAAATTTACATTACCACCAATATGTTTCCATTGATTCAATTCATGGTTATTAATCATTATAGCAGTATCCAGATGGGTATTGCGGGAAATTAAAGAAGTATTGACTGCATCCATGGTCCATCTTGTATCATATCCATCCACCAATACTCCAATCACATTCTTTTTATCCAATTGATAATCGAGGCCCAGCCTTGCATTATGATTATTTGTCTCCGGATCCCTGACGCTCCTTGTGTCCGTTTCCAGTATATCGCCATTCAGAAGAATACGTCTGTAAAAAGCAAAAACTTGTTCGGCGCCATCTCTTGAATAACTATAATCTCCATAGAGATTTGCTTTTCCTTTTCTGTAATTAAAATTGAGGTTAACATTTATTTGTTCGCCTTTTCCATATCCCAGGCTGGCGCCGACGGAACCATTCAAACCATCATCAAGACTTTTCTTGAGTACGATATTAATGTATCCTGCATTGCCTTCTGCATCGAATCCTGCAGGTGGCGTTGTGATCACTTCAATTTTGTCAATATTGTCTGAGCTCATCCCTGCAAGAAGCCTGACGACAGCATCGGCGGGCATATAATTGATACGACCGTTGATCATGACCACTACTCCACTTTTGCCGCTTAACGAAAGAGTATTGCTCTGATGGTTGACGATGACGCCGGGGGTTCGCTCAAGAACCTCGAGGGCGTTGGTTCCTGATGAAGTGATGCTGTTAGCCACATTGACTACGAGGCGATCGATCTTTTGTTCGAAGAGAGGTTTTTTAGCCACTACTTCTACTCCATTCATGATGACTGCATCTTCTGCAAGGTGGATCACTCCCAAATCTTTTGGAGGAGATTGTCCTGTCGTCGTGAATGACTCGCTGAAATAATTAGTCAGGCCTATCATCGAAACCCTTAAAATGTATGAACCAGGTGTGATGGAATTGATTTCGAAATGGCCAGTGTTATCAGACACACCGCCGCGAACTAATGTGCTGTCTTTTGAAGACAGGAGAAGGACGTTGGCAAATGGGACAGTTTGTTCTTTATCATCCTTAATGATTCCGGTAATGGAGGACTGAGCAGAAATCTTATTCAGGCTAAATGTAGAGGCGAAAATTGTGGTGATAATGATCGCCAGTCTAAAAAGGATTAGGGAACGCTTCATCGTGCGAAATTATAAGGATTTTGAAATGAAGCCGAAATAACTATATCAAATGGTTTTGACATTAGACGATGGAGAGAATGGTATTCGAAGTGAATTTAAAAAAAATGAAGTTTGTTGAAAAATAAATAAGAAATGCGGTCACATTTTGGGCTGCCCAAACCACTACTGCATGAGCTAGCGCATTAATATGGGGTAGTCGATGGTATTCATCATGAAAACAATTAAAACAAATTAACATGGCAGCATTTTCAAAGGCGCGTCTGTATGACCAAAAGGATCATATGACGAGTGAGTATTTCAAGGCATTTGGACACCCTGGGCGCATGCGACTCATTGATCAGTTGCTGGAAGCGGGTCCATGTAATGTTGGTGCACTTCATCGTCTTCATCCCATATCAAAACCATCTTTGTCTCGACATTTGCGAATATTGAGACGAATAAAAATTGTGGAGGCAAAGGAATCCTTTCCTTTTACGATCTACAACGTGAACAGGAAAAACTATTCTACAGCGGTGAAAATGATAAAGGCTTATTTCGCCAGGAATGAGCGTAAAAATGGAAAGAAATCGAAGTGAATCTTTTCGGCTAAAATCTAGGTGAAGCTTTTCGGCTAAAAGCTATGTAAAGAGTTTCGATTAAAAAGCTATGTAAATATTTTCGGCTAAAGCTATGGGGAGATTTTCGGTTGAAAGCTATGTGAAGCTTTTCGGCTAAAAGCTATGTGAAGCTTTTCGGCTAAAAGCTATGTGAAGCTTTTCGGTTAAAAGCTACATGAAGCTTTTCGGCTAAAAGCTATGTGAAGCTTTTCGGCTAAAAGCTAGGTGAAGCTTTTCGGCTAAAAGCTAGGTGAAGCTTTTCGGTTAAAAGCTACCTGAAGCTTTTCGGCTAAAAGCTAGGTGAAGCTTTTCAGTTAAAAGCTACATGAAAATTTTCGGTTAAATGGCCTTCCGTATTTTTTCTTAACTTTTTATGTCCTCAAATTTTAATAACAACACCTAGCAAATCAGACCCATATTTATCGGAAAAATGGACATAATAAACACCCTCCGGAATTTCATTTCCAATATTAATATTCATTGTATCCTCCCCATCCCGAACTACTTTGTATTCCTTTACTACATATCCTGTGAGACTCAAAAGCGAAATTTTAATTTCATCCCCATTACCAAACCCTGTAAAATCAATCACAAAATGATCATCCACCAGCGTCGGATAAATTGATATTTTATTTACACGATTATTTTTAATTTCATTCCCCAATCCATTCACCAAATCCAATTCCTCCACAGGAAATGTCATCAATCCCCGACTAAATGTCGCCGCAACAATTGTATTCATTACAGGATTGTATTCCAAATCATACACAGGCATATACGGAAAACCTGAACCCAACCTATCCCACATTACACCATCATTAAAACTCACATATACCCCACCATCCGTGGCAACAAATAATACCTGATCTTCCCAACCTGGCAAAATCAACATACTATTCGCACCCAACATTGGAAGATTTACTCCAAGCGATACCCAATTCTGTCCGGCATTTTTACTTCGGAATAGATAAGGATTATTATCATTATCCCGGTAACCGGAATACGTGACAAATACTGTCAAAGGGTCTATCGTAGAACAAGTAATTGATGTAACATAAAACCCAGGAGTGCCGAACGTGATATCATTCCAGTTCATGCCACCATCAGGTGTGGTCCATACTTTTCCATCCTGCGTGCCGGCATACAATCTCAACTCATCAACCGGAGATTGTGCGAGTGATGTGATGGTAGGTGGCCGGCTACCCAATAAAGTATCCCCTCTCGTAAGATCAGGACTGATGAGTTTCCAGGTGCGGCTTGTATCACGCATATCCATCTTATACACATTGCTAGTACCACAAAAAAGAATCTTTGGATCCTGGCTACTCATTACAAAAGGCATGTCCCAATACCGCGGCCCGACAAGGCCCTTATCCAGTAATTCATAATTATTTTGATCAGGTGTCCAGTGAATGTCCCCATTCTGCGTCATGTAATATGCCCATTGTGGTTCTGTAGGATCGAATCGCGGTTGAAATCCATCACCACCAAACAACCTTGACCATTCATTGATTTTTGAATCATTGCCAGAAGAAGTACCATTGTCCTGCGCACCGCCAACATACTGATCAGGCTGATGCGGATCAAATGCAGTTCTGTAAAATTGTGTCGATGGAATGTTTTCAAAATCAACCCATGGATCCGATTGATCAGCAGCAGTCTTGTACGCGCCACCATCTGTTCCTAAATACATTTGTCCATTCGCAAATTCCAATACATGCTTATCAGCATGGACTTCATACATCCACCATTCAGGTGCTGATAAAAACCAACTAAACCCTCCATCAAATGTCCTGTACATGTCAACACCCATCAACGTGATATCCATCGGATCTTCAGGATTGACTTTCATGGCTTCGAAATACCATCCAAAACTTCCAAACAAATCACAGGGCAATCCCACCGATGGGTCAGCGGGAACATTTTCCCAAAGCTCACCACCATCCACAGATTTATAAATCCCCGTTAATGACTCACCATAACCCGCACATTCACCAGATTCAACATATCCCATGTAACTGATAAATAAGGTTCCATCAAAAGAGATTTCAACACTTGTCCTCGAATGCATTCCACCTGGTAATTGATTCACTAAATTTTCCCACGATGCTCCGAAATCTTTACTTCTGTACAAACTTGTACCTGGTCCGAGAGTTGTGGATTTTCTATTTGATCTCAATCGCGTCCAGCTACTGGCATATACAAATCCGGGGCGAACAGGATCACTCACCAAATCGATCACTCCTGTACTATCATCTATCGTCAGCACTTTATTCCATTGATGTCCTCCGTCGACGGACCTGAACAATCCTTTTTCATCGCCGTTTTGTGACGGATAGCCCATGCTGCCGACATAGATAATTTTATCATTATTAGGATCAATCACAACTTTAGACAAAATACCTGTTCCGTTCAACCCCGTATTCGTCCAGTGATTTCCACTGTCTTCTGATTGATATATGCCCGATCCTAAAAATGGATAACCTGTGATATTAACATCGCCTGTCGTTGCAAAAACATGTTCATGATGATGCGGATCAAAAGCAATGTGACTGATAGCCAATGAAACCTGATCATCAAATACAGGTTTCCAATCTGCTCCTCCATTCTCCGTTCTATACATCCCTCCTTGTGAATATCCAATTAAAATTATATCAGGATCTACCGGATCAATTGCAATCGTATTCACACGACCACCAATATTACCAGGGCCTTCAACAGTCCACGGATAATCTAATCCGCGATGAGAACGGGAGGTTGTTTTGTCATTTGCAATTGTAGCTCTGATACGTTGTTGATATAGTCCAGGTGAGGCATCGTAATCGGGATAGTTACGGTCGGAATAATACCATTCATTTGGAGCCAAATGATTTGCATCTTTTTGTTCTTCTTCCATAGAAGGATTTGAATGAACAGTATTTGATGCAGGTGATTTTTTAAAAGCCTTATATGTGAATGCAAATAAGATTGCACCGGCTATCATGAAAAAAGTAATTCTTATTTGCGTGGAACCCATATCCTTCAAAAATAAGAATACCATTCGATTCAAGGCATAAATAGAATTGTAAACATGTCGTGCAGGAGTCCAAAAGGTTTAAAATACAACTGGGTGTTAAGTAGATTAAACTTAACACCCGGTTATAGACGTGATATTTTAAAATGGAAGGATTCTAATTTTTCTTAGGATCATTCGTCTTACGATAAATATTTCTATCGGCTTCCATTTGCTCTTTACGTATTTTCCTTGCTTCTCTTCTGGTGACTTTGCCATCTGATTTCGCGTCATGTTTATGTCTTGCGATACGGCGCTGTTGACGTTCGAGTCGGCGGGTTTCTTGTTTGGTGAGCTCACCATTCATCTGTCCTGTTGTGATTTGTCCCTGTTGTTCTATCTGTGTTGATGTGATGACCGGTGTTGCAGTTTGCGCAGCAACGGTAGAGAGGGTACCTAAAACAATGGCACCCAGGATGATGATCCTTAATTTCATAATTACGATTTTATGTTTAGTTGAAAAAAAATACGCTCAATGTACCAGGTTGGAATTTCGGGCTATCCCTTCCAGAGTCTTGCGTCATCCCGATTGGAGCTACTGAACAAAATAGATTGCAACTTCAACAAGCTTTCAGCTTTTAAGTTGTAGTTTTTACCACTTACTTTGACCATACCTGTTGTATGGGGTATAAATTGTTATGGATACTTACCTAAAAAAATCCAGGTATCGTCCGAAAATATATTCACGCCTTCTTTTGCCTCCGGTGATTTCATTCAGAATATTAAGCCTTTCAAGATCTGAGATCAGTTTATATGTTGTCGCTGGTGTGGTATTCGTTATATCAGCCACTTTCTTTGCATTGATCAATGGCTTTTCATACAGGTAGGCCATTACTTTCCGTGCATTTTCTGCTTTCGATCCAAGGGACTGAATGCTTAGATCAATTTCCGCGGTCAGCCTTATGATGTGATCCAGCGTATCAAGTCCTTCTTTTGCAGTTTCAATTATACCAACTAAAAAAAATTTAAACCAGTGTGTTATGTCATTTGCTTCTCTCACCCTGGTAAGATTTTCATAGTATAATGTCTTGTTCTTTTCCAGAAAATCAGATAAATAAAGAATTGGACTTTCAAGGATATTTTGTTCCACGAGATAAAGAGGAATCAATAAACGTCCTACTCTTCCATTTCCATCAAGAAATGGATGAATGGTTTCGAACTGATAATGTATGATTGCTATTTTCAATAAAGGAGGAAATGGATTTTCATCATTGTGAATAAACTTCTCAAGGTCCGACATCAGTGCATCAATACTAGTATGGACAGGCGGAATAAAACGTGCATCACTTATCGTAGCACCACCAATCCAGTTTTGACTCTTCCGGAAATCACCTGGTTGTTTATTCTTTCCGCGAGCTCCTTCAAGGAGTATTTTATGTGCTTCCCGAATGAGACGAGAGGAAATTGGCAATTTATCAAGCTCAGCTATCGCCCAATTCATGGCCCGGCTATAATTGTTTACTTCCGTCCAGTCTGGCACTTCATCTGCTTCTACATTTTCTTTTTCAAGCAGTGCTTCCTGAATATTCGTTTGTGTACCTTCAATTTTAGCTGATTGCGTTGACTCTTTCAAAATATGCATTCCAAGATAAAGCCGGAGATCGGGCAACCTTTTAGCATAAGCATTTAAACCTCCTATCAGCCTGTCAGCCTGGCCAAGTAATTGGAGCACTTCCATGTCTTCGACTTTCCATATCCGGTTAATCAGCTCAGGTTGAAAGCTCTTGTAAAAACCTTGATTTATATAGGTACCCGCTTTAAAAGCTTCCATTTGTCTAATAATTTAAAACAAAGGTAAAGATAATTATATGAAAAGCAATATATTTAAAATATAAATATTACTATTTTAATTTTTAATTGTTTTGTACAATTAAACATTTGTTATTTTAGATCAGACTATGTTGTTGTTTATGTATTCAGATACAGAATTTTGATATTCAATGGATTGATTTACAAAAAGTTATGTCATGTCAATTCCAAATATTGACCTCAGGACTCAACCTGATATTGAAATTTTCTTCAACAGAATTAATAATTTGTGTAGCAAGGCTCCAGACCTCAGCTCCTGTAGCACCACCGTGATTTACCAGTACTAGTGCTTGTTTTTCATAACATCCAACATTACCCAAAGATTTTCCTTTCCAACCCGCATTCTCAATTAGCCAACCCGCCGGTATTTTCATGTGTTCGGTATCAGCAGGATAACCAGGAAGTGCAGGATGACTCTCTTTAATAATATCAAATTGTTGTTTTGTGATAACAGGGTTTTTAAAAAAACTTCCGGCATTACCTATGACCGCAGGATCAGGCAGTTTGCTCTGACGTATGGCGATGACTGCATCACTTACCTCATGAATAGAAGGTTTTGAAATACCTCGATCTTTTAAAATATCCTGGATTGCCCCGTAAGAAGTATTAAGTATATGATCTCTTGTCAGTTTTAATGTCACCCCTGTGATGATGTATTGTCCCTTTACCTCATTTTTAAATACACTATCCCGGTAACCAAATTTGCAAGCCTGTTTATTAAATCTTCTGATGTTGCCTGTTCCAATTTCTATAGCTTCAAGCTGATGAAAAACGGATTCAAGTTCTACGCCATACGCACCGATATTTTGCATGGGTGCCGCTCCAATAGTTCCTGGTATCAAAGAAAGATTTTCAATTCCGCCCAAATTTCTATCCAGGGCCCAAAGCACAATGCTGTGCCAATTTTCTCCTGCACCAAAATGAACCAAAGGATCTTTTCCTTCTTCTTCTTCAATCTCAATTCCTTTCAATTCAATTTTCAAAACATTTCTGTGAATATCACCAATCGGCAATACATTACTTCCTCCACCAAGTATCAATGGATTTTCCAAATACTGCGCAGCCAATTTCAATTCTTCAATATCCTCCACCCGATACAAATGATCACAATGGGCTTCAACACCAAAAGTGACAAAAGATTTAAGAGACACATTGTTTAATAATTCCATTTAATTAATATGCATTATTCTTAAGATCATTTTCTCTTTAATGGTATTTTTAAAATTTGTAAAATTATTAAACTCCAATAGTTCGACCTGCTTTACCTCAACCTTGTCCTATAGTTCGACTTGCTATTACTCACCCTCGTGCTATAGTTCACCAACCGCAGCTCACCAACCATCGTAATCCAAAATCGTAAATTGTCAAATATCAAACTGTAATCTTGCCAGTGCACTATAAATTCCCTCCTCATGCAATATCAGCTCATCATGCGTCCCTTTCTCCACAATCTTTCCATCATCAAGCACATAGATGCAATCAACATTTCGAATTGTTGCAAGACGATGTGCTATGATGATCGCAGTCCTTCCTTCGAGCAATCTTTCCAATGCTTCCTGCACTACTTTTTCTGACTCAGCATCCAGTGAGGAAGTCGCTTCATCAAGAATAAGGATATCAGGATTGCGCAATACGGCACGCGCTATCGCAATTCGCTGGCGCTGTCCACCACTGAGTTTGATGCCTCGCTCACCAACTATTGTTTCGAACGAATCCGGAAATGATTGCACAAATTCAAGACTATTAGAGGTACGCGCAGCATCCATAAATTCTTCTTCTGTAGCCTCAGGATGTCCGTAAAGAATATTTTCACGGATCGTTCCGCCAAACAACAATACTTCCTGTGGAACCAATGCATACACAGAACGATAGGAAGAAAGATCCATTTCTTTGATGTCATGACCATCAAGTGTTATGGTCCCTTTTTGCCATGGATAAAGACGCATCAGTAATGCAGCGATGGTACTTTTCCCCGAACCGCTCTGACCCACAAGCGCAATTTTTTGCCCGGGCCTGATATCCATATTGATCCCTTTTAATACAGCCATCTCCGGACGCGATGGATATTCAAAATATACATCATTGAATATAATATGCCCCTGTACTTTAGGTCTATGCACAGTCAGGGGTGCACTTATTTCAATATTTTCATTCAATATTTCTCTTATACGCTCAGTGCCGCCAAGCGCTGTAACAATTTCAGTGTAAAAATTTCCAAGACTTCCAATCGCTCCCCCTATGATGGCAGTGTAACTTATGAAGGATACCAATTGCCCGATTGTCATCAAATTATTCTGGACCATCGTTGCACCATACCACAGAATAAAAAAGATCACACCAAAAAGAATGATGATGACAAAACTTGCAAACATCGCTCTGTATTTCGCCAATTGCAATGAGATGCTGACGACGTGGTTCATTTCATTTTTATAACGGCCGTATTCAAGTGTTTCATTTGTAAATGCTTTAACAGTATTAATATTTTGCAACGTTTCTTCTACGACCGTATTTGTATTGGCAAGTGTTTTTTGACGCGCCCTTGATAATGTTCGCACGAAACGTCCAAAAAACATGGCACCCAGCACAATCACCGGAAAAGTTGCCAGCATAGTGAGGCTCAACTTTGGAGTTGTCACCAGGAGAAAAATAATTCCGGTTACAAGAATCAACACCTGTCTGATTAATTCTGCAAGCGTTGAGGAAAACACAGACGACAAGCGATTGACATCTTCGGATATTCTGCTCGTGAGATCCCCTACCCTGTTCCTTTCGAAAAAATAAACCGGCAATCCAATCAGTCGTTGATAAATACTGGTCCGCACATCCGCCATTCCCTTCTCACTCACTACAGCAAACCAGATCACGCGTAAATAACTCATAACGCCCTGCAAAATGAGGATCACGATCAGGATGAGCCCGATTTGGTTAAGATCAAGCCCGATTTTGGCATGCCCGGTGGCCACATCCGTCAGTTCTCCAGCCATATATGGAAACACCATAAACACAAGGCTTCCAAAGAACAAGAGTATCAATCCCCCGATAAAATGCCATCTGTAAGGGCGAATAAAGGACAGCATACTCCTGACCTCTCTCAATTGCTGAAGGGTGATGCGCTTTGATTTGTCGTCGCTATTCTCTAAATCTTTCTGTCTTCTTCCCATTGCCATGCCCCAAAGGTAGAGAAAGAAAAAGGTCTGAGTTCCCCAACTCAGACCATTAATAAACCAATCTCATGAACGAGATAATAAGACGAATCTTTACAGCTTATGATTAGCAGGGCTTATCATAGAGATATGTATTTCCTTTGAGCACTTCATCACCATCATCATCTGATACCGTGAGACGTGACATTTTCAATTCTGAAGCAGGGGGGACCGCATCAAGCTGGATCTTACGACGCGCAAATGCAGGTACCTTGGTCATCTCTGCTATCCACTCCGAATTTTGTAGACGGCTTGGATTAATATTCAATTGTGGTGTAGGCTCTTCGCGTTGACGCTGTGCTTCCTTTTCTTTGAGGGTTCTCCGGATTTCTTCCCTTTTCTCCACATCATCGGCACGAACGTATGGATCATTATACGTGTGCTTTGCTTTATCCGGATGCATTTCCTTTGACTCCTTGCTGATGACAGGCTCAAAATCCATCACTCTTTCCTCCGAGATCGTCATGTCATCCAGGTCATTTGGCATGTTGGAGATGCCCATCATGTCTTCATCAATGCCGACCAGGATTTTATGTGTGTCCTGATTTTTTTCCGGTTTTGTCATATTCTGCTCAAATCCTGTAGCGATGATAGTCACAGAAAGTTTTTCACCAAGGCTTTCATCGATGCAATTTCCCCAGATGAGATCAGTTCCGTAACCCGCTTCAGCCTGAACATATTCTGTAATCTCAAATATTTCATCCATTGTCACCTCTGTACGACCTGAAGAAATATTAAGAAGGATATGTTGCGCTCCGCGAATATCATTGTCTTCAAGAAGCGGTGAATTGAGTGCCGCTTGAACAGCTTTCTTCGCGCGATTTTCTCCATCAAACATCGCAGTGCCCATGATCGCAACACCACTGTCTCTCATTACTGTGTTGACATCTTCAAAATCAACATTGACATAACCGGGCATCGTGATGATCTCAGCAATACCGCGAACGGCTGTAGTGAGGATATTATCAGCCCGGTTGAATGCGTCAGACAATTTCAGATCACCATGAATGTCACGTAGTTTATCATTTGAAATGACAATCAATGCATCCACATTATTTTTCATTTCTTCAAGTCCTTCAAGTGCCTGACGTTTTCTGCGGCTACCTTCGAACGTAAATGGAAGTGTCACAATACCAACAGTGAGGATGTCTGCTTCACGAGCAGCTTTCGTTATGATCGGTGCAGCACCTGTTCCGGTACCACCTCCCATGCCTGCAGTGACAAATAACATCTTAGTGCCATCGAGTATGAAATCGCGGATATCATCAATGGATTCTATACAGGCCTGCTTACCCATCTGTGGTCTTGAACCTGCACCACGTCCACCGGTAAGTTCCGGACCGAGACGTATTTTCACAGGTACAATACTCGCTTCCATGGCCTGGTTATCGGTGTTGCAGATAGCGAAGTCAACACCGGAAATTCCTTGTTTGTACATATAGGATACGGCATTACTTCCACCTCCGCCTACACCAAGGACTTTGATGATGCTCTTTTCTGCTTTAGGTATATCGAATAACATGTTGTCTGAATTTTTAGAATTATGGGCTATAATTTATTCCTGATATGTTTGGTTATGTCTAGAGAAAATCCTGATCTGGAGTGGCTTCGAAAAATTCCTTTGTCTTGTCAAGGATTTTATCAAACCATTTAGGACCATTTTTGTCTTTTGATCTCTCTTCCACATCCTCCTGCACAACAGGAGCCATTATTTTTTCCTTTGCAGGTTCTGATTTAGTAGCAATCATTGTATTTGTTGTTGCTTCTTCCTCCGTTTCCGGACTTGCTAAACCATGTATAATGAGACCGATCGCAGTTGCATAAATCGGACTTGACACATCGTCACGTTGTCTTGAAGCAATATGTTCGATGGGTAATCCAACTCGTGCACTCATACCTGTTCTGTATTCAGCCAGAAGATCAACTTTACTCAATAAAGCTCCTCCACCTGTCAGAACAATACCTCCGATCAACTTGCGCTCGTATCCTGATTTCTTAATCTCAACGCGGACTAATTCAAGTATCTCTTCCATTCTCGCCTGGATGATGAGGGAAAGATTTTTTTCCGAAATCTCTTTATAGTCACGACCATTGAAGCTTGGTATTGTGATGATTCGATTGTCAACGATACACTCAGCAAGTGCAGATCCGAATTTCTTCTTCAGTTTTTCTGCCTGCTCATACATCACTGTACATCCCTCTTTGATATCAGCAGTGATGACATCTCCTCCAAATGGAACAACAGCAGTATGCCGAATTATTCCTTCCTGGAAAATAGTGATATCAGTAGTACCACCACCGATGTCAACCAGAGCAACACCTGCTTCTTTTTCTTCTTCACTCAATACAGCGGCTGCTGATGCGATTGGTTCGAGAA
>JBDUDG010000358.1:0-3732 GCA_040003045.1 Saprospiraceae bacterium
TTTTTTTCAGAGCGGAATGTCCATTTTACCGGTGCAAGAATACCTGGAGAATTCGCAGGTACCGAATTTGTTACGGCAACAGTTGCAAAACCTGAAGATGGTGGTGATGTGTTTGACGAAGATGTAGATGGTTGATCAGTTAATTTTTTTTTTTCTAAATCTTCTGAGGCGGGTTTTTTATCAACAGAGGTTAAGGATTTAGCATCATTGGCAGCCTTTGGGCTTGCATCACCTGTAGAACCACCGGTAACTTTCAGGCTAAAATCAACATCCGTAGGTGGAAGACATCTTTCGTCATTACAGGTCATGAAATTCAGAGAACCTGATACAGGTTTTGATGCATCAACTACTTTTATTTTTTGTTCGATCGTAAAGTAGTCCTGGAATTTACTCACATTCATATCAAAGACCTTGTCATGAATCTTATGTACGTTGTCAGACTCCTTATTTTTCCCCAGAAGTTTGAATGCAGGACTATCATCAAAAGAGAGAGTGGTAGCGATAGGTCCGTCTTCGCTTTCAAGATGTTGTGAATACACCCACCAGCCCTGATCAATTTTAGCTTTTGCTGTGAAGAGATATTCTCCATTGCCGGAAGGCTTAAGATCGAATGTCCATTTAACCGGAGTATAGATCTGACCAAACGAAATAAAAGACATCAGGAGGAAGGCAGAGAGAAGCAGATGACGCATAAGGGTAATATTTACCTAAAGAGTACAAAAATAAGGTAAACCAAGTTGGCAAACGGGTGTTTAATAAAACCTTAACTGGTGAATTTGGATAATATTAGGATATAAGAAGGTCTTTGAGACTCGAACAGTATTAATTCAGGAGACTGATTTCGGCGAAAACCGAACTGGGTTTGGAGAGTTTGAGTTGGACTGATTTCGGCGAAAACCGAACTGAGTTTGAATTGGACTAAATCAAGACTGATTTCGGCGAAAACCGAACTCACTCCCCCAAATCAGGATTCTGACCTATTATTCACTTTTATACAGTCAATGAAGCCGAAACACTTCTATATAAAGACTGGAAAAGAACCAAGCCATCCGTATTCCCCAGGATCCTTTCCGATGCCCGCTCAGGGTGTGGCATCATGCCAAATACATTTCGGCCTTCATTGCAAATACCCGCAATATCATCTGTCGAACCATTTTCACTAAATAATTCGCCCTCCGCATTTGTATATCTGAATAATATCTGGTCATGATTTCGAAGTTTTGCCAAACCCACCGCATCGGAAACATACCTTCCTTCTGCATGAGCAATCGGCATTTTTAAAATCTGTCCCTTTTTGCACTTATTCGTAATCAGGGAATCTGTTGTTTCAACACGGAGATAAATATTTTTAGAAATAAATTTCTGATGTTCATTCCTGACTAATGCCCCTGGAAGAAGACCTGCCTCGCACAAAATCTGGAAACCGTTGCAGATGCCCCAGACTTTACCACCATCATTAGCAAAAGAAATGACAGACTGCATGATCGGTGAATAGCGGGCAATCGCACCCGCTCTTAAATAATCTCCATACGAAAACCCACCCGGAAGCACGATACAATCTTCTTTAGTAAAACCTTCAAGCTCTGTATCCTTGTGCCAAAGCTTTTGTACTTGCGCACCCAGCACTGTGCCAAGCACATGCATCATATCATCATCACAATTCGAGCCCGGGAATACAACTACACCAAATTTCATCTTAACGGATTGTTATTTCTCCTGCAAAAATATGAAATTAGAAGGGTCTCATCATCATTGAAACAGATATCACGGATATCCGATTTAAATTGTATCTCTAAACAAAACCAATTTTTATGAAAACCATGTTCGTAATGATCGCTTTTGCACTCACATTTATGGCCTGCGAAAAAAGTTCTCCTATTGCAAATCGCGACATGGGAATGGATGTCTCCGCACCGGAAGCATCAATGACAAAAGATAGGAGTGGTGGAGCTCCGCGGACAGATGAAGTTACTGTAAGAGATCCAAAAATCATCCGCAGTGGCTCAATCAATATTTCTGTGCATGACGCCCTCAAAATAAGGAATGAAGTAGAAGCCATTATCAAAACATTTAAGGGGTACATTGGAAATGAACAGCTGGATAACAATGATTACCAGACAAATTATCATCTCCAGATCAGGGTCCCTGTTGATCAGTTGGATGCGCTTGTTGCTTCATTGGAAGCATTAGATGGAACCGTGATCAATAAGTCAATCAATGCCAATGATGTCACCGAGGAATATATCGACCTTGAGTCACGACTTACAAATAAGAAAGCATATCTCGATCAATATCGCCAATTGTTGAAAAATGCCCATTCGATTGAAGACATCCTTAAAGTGCAGGAACAAATCCGCG
This sequence comes from Saprospiraceae bacterium, assembly GCA_040003045.1. Taxonomy (GTDB): domain Bacteria; phylum Bacteroidota; class Bacteroidia; order Chitinophagales; family Saprospiraceae; genus Opimibacter. The sequence continues at coordinate 2,359 of JBDUDG010000358.1, forward strand.
TCCTGCAGGAAGAGATTGAAAGTGCAGAAGGGCGCTTAAAATACCTGACCAATCAGACAGATTTAAGCACACTTGATGTCACACTAACCCAACAAAAAGATTTTGTCTACAAGGGTGATATGAAAGTCAATTTCTTCCAGCGATTGAAAGAATCAGTTGCTGCAGGATGGTATGGATTGGTTCAATTTACAATTGGCATCGTTAAATTATGGCCCTTCGCTCTCATTATTGTATTGATTTGGTGGTTGCTGAAGAGGGCAAGGAGGAAAAAAGTATAGAGGATAGAGCTTTCCTGAAAAGCATTGAGCTGGCTATCTTTGCCACCCTATGGAGGATTGGCAGCTTGAGTTTGAATGGCTAAGAGTGCGTCATTGGGTCAAAGACAGGTTTCAGCGCAGTGAGCTGCCTGACCTGAATGCGCTGCTCTATCTCATTGGCATTCAGGAGCTAGGGAAACGCCAGGTGAAATTCTCCAAGGAAGAAAAGCAAGATCTGATGCACATCGCCATTTGTCACCTGCTTTCAGAAGATGGGTATTTTGAATTCGAAGGCTTCGATGCCGATGGATGGCCCCATTGGATACCACTACTGCCTGTGGATATTAAAGGCCTTGCCCCGCAGGAAGTAATGCTGCGTCGAAAAGTAGTAGAGTATTTTGCACCTTTGCTGTCCGATCAAGAAAAAACATGAATATGAATATTGGTAAGAATTTGTTTTTTATACTGCTATTATTTAGCCTGGTAATTCCTTTCCAGGGATGCAAAACAAAAGAGCATCATGCAGTCATTTCAACAGAATATGGTGATATCACCATCTTACTGTATAATAAGACACCACAGCACAGAGACAATTTTATCAAGCTCGTTAATTCCGGGTTTTATGATTCACTTCTTTTTCACAGGGTCATCAATGATTTTATGATCCAGGGAGGTGATCCAAATTCGAAGAAAGCTGCCCAGGGTGAATTACTGGGATCAGGTGGACCCGGATATGAAATTCCTGCTGAAATAGGTGCTCCGCATCTCAGAGGTGCACTTGCAGCAGCCAGACTGCCAAGTACCGACAAAAGATCATCCGGCAGCCAGTTCTATATTGTGACAGGAACAAAACAAAATGAAGCCGAACTCAAATATTATGAGGAACAAAAGAAAATAACATACAACATGGCGCAGCGGCACGTGTATATGAACCTTGGCGGATATCCGAGCCTTGATATGGAATATACTGTGTTTGGTGAAGTAGTCTCAGGAATGGATATTGTAGATAAAATAAGCAAGGAACAAAAAGATGATCACGACCGTCCCCTTAAGGATATCCGAATGAAAATAAAAATGATTGACTAATGATGTGGAATACCAAAAATATATTTGGCGG
>JBDUDG010000053.1:0-12558 GCA_040003045.1 Saprospiraceae bacterium
ATTCATCAAGCAAATATTGAAGCGATTCCATGCGCCCGGTACCTCTGGTATGCTCGTCATCACTTGCTTTAATATCAACTCCAAGTTCACGCATGATTTTTCGCCACGCACTGAAGTGATGCACAGCGGTATCCACGATGACGCCATCCAGGTCAAAAACAAATCCTTTAATGATATCTCTTGAAGTAGCTGGTTCATCGCGCTTCACATTTTCCATTTCCTTTATTTTCATTACAACAGGTTGAAATATATCAATACTTTTCAGGTGAGCAAAGATAGTGTTCAGTCTTTGCCTCGCATTGGCCCCGCCATAGGTTTCCCTGACAGTGATTATATACCCGGCATAAGCCTCTTCAAGCTCTTTTCTGAATTTATCTTTTAACATAAAATCGAATTCCATCAGCGATTCCATTTTACCCATAGATTTGAGCCTTTCAATTATAGCTCTACCATCACCACGCAACCTCCAGCCACTGAGCAGCAATTCATCCGCCGCTTGATCTGAACCAGGTTGGTACAAGTCACTGACGATTGCCAATATACGTTCTGCTTTTGATGGATCTTTTTCTTCAAGTAATCCCAGGGCATCAGTGTCAAGATGATTGAGTGACAATCTATATGCTATGTTGATCATCATCTCCTGATCTCCAAGCATTCTAGCTGATTTTAAACCGGCCAATAAAGAGCTCTTATTGACTGCATCGCTGTGTTGTTCCGGCTTCAGTCTATTGACGAGATAGATGACATCATCATATTGGTTTTGCTGCGAAGATTCGGTGATGGCTGCAGGTAATAATTTCTCCAGTTGTTTCGTGAGTGTATTTGCTACAAGCAGTGACCATAACCTGGTCCATCTGTATAGTAAGGCAGCCCAGGAAATGTGTTGCGGATGACTTGTTTTTATTTTCTTTTCTGCTAATGCAAATGCAGATCTCCGTGATTTTTCTTCAAGGAGAAATGGTTCTGTAACTGCTATCAATGGTCGCATCCCGGATGGAAAAATATAACCTTCTCGCGCACATATTTCCATGGCAAGATTGATCGCTCTGATTTGTAATCTAGGAGCCATCTGCTGTGAGCATAAAGATTCAAATAATTTATAGGCCAGCCGCATTTCCACCATCAGTTGCTCATGGAATTGAGGAAGTTTCATGTAGAGGCGATGCACATGAAGAATGACGGCTTCAAGAATCTGCAGTGTTTCAGAAAGGGCATGATCTTTTAACAGTTGCTGCGCTTGTTTTAGTAATGTAGTTGTTACACCACGGACTGTTTTAATACTGTTCCTGTTAAGACGAACCTGACCGTATTTATCCAGCGGTGCGATGTCCATGTATAAGCTGTGATAATTAGGATTGCGGATCAGGTGCAGATAATTCGCCAGCAATTCTGCTCTGAAGGTGGAATGTGATTGTGAATATGCAGAAAGAAAAGTTCTTAATTCGGTTACATTCAGTTTTTTGAGGACTTCCTGTATGACCTGTTGATCCAGGCTCTTTTTTCTTGATCTGTTATTTCGCTGGATATGGTCACGCAACAATAACAATCCGGCGATGGCGTGTTTGCATGTCTTTGCTCTTTTGAAAACGGTACACTGGCATTTTGGAATGGCTACTCCGTCTTTTTTGAGCGTGATCTCTACATGGTAGTCGGGTTGACGTGAGATGCAATGATAGTATCCTTCTTCAACCTGATTGATGCTATATTCCTGGGTAATATTAACCAGCTCCTGGGCTTCCTCAAGGACATCGGCTGGAATATGGTGTTCAATTTCAGAAAGGAGGATTTTCATCCGTTTAGCGTGATATTTTAAAGTGGTGAGCGATCATTTTGATTTATTTAATCTTCATTATTCATTCAAATAATGAAGGCATTCCCCTTCTTTGGACATAAATTTGCTAAGGTAACCCAGACCTATGGAAGTGAAAGATGTTTGTTTTGTCCGGCATGCGAAGTCAAGTTGGGATCAGCCCGGGGCCGATGATTTCGATCGCAAACTCGATGCCCGGGGTCTTAAAGACGCCCCACTGATGGCCTCTAAAATGCGAGAATTGGGTCTTATTCCTGACCTTATCATCACTTCTGGTGCAAATCGTGCCCGAACTACTGCTGAATTTTTCAGAAAAGAATTTGATCTGGATACTAACCAGTTTGTGGTGAGAAATGAGATATATGAGGCAACAGCCGATCAAGTTTATGACGTATTGAGTTCTGCGCCTGACAGTGCTAGGTTTGTCTATATTTTTGGTCATAATCCCACATTTACATGGATAGCTAACCATCTCGCGGGAGTTCATATAGATAATGTACCGACTTGCGGTGTAGTCCATGCCCAGATTATGATTTCAAGCTGGAAAAAATTTAAACCTGAGTATGCAGGATTTATCGGATTTCATTATCCAAAACAATATTCGCAATGAAGCGAAATATAACCTTGTTATGGCTGGTCATTTTTGCCGCAGGATGTCATTTTTCAGAAAAAAAACAATACAGACTTTCTGATGAAAAAATGGCTCATCTCATGCTGGATTTGCAACTTGCAGATGAGACACTTGCAGAATTAAATATAAGACAGCAGGATACGATTAAAGTGATTTTGGAAAAAAAAATGCAGGAAATCTATCATCTTACACCGGCTGAAATCAAAAGGGAAATGGAAATTTTGCAAACAGATCCAAAAAAATTAAAACTGGTCATGGATCGTGCAAAACAAATGGCTGATTCGATCCAATAAAATATAATATGTTCAAAAATATTAGTCTCCGGTCGATGTCAATGTTTGGTGCATTGGCTATGACCCTGTTTACGATTTTGGCATTGTGGGTTGGAACACAGTTTCTCGAAGTCAATTTTTCCTGGAAGACCGGGATTTTTGTGATTCTGGCCATTGGCATATTTTCATTCGTTGCGATTGAGTTTATTCTTGACCGGTTTATTTATAGAAGAATAAAACTGATGTATAAGATCATCCGCAAAGCGAAGACGTCTGTACCGGATAAAAGGGCTTTAAAGAAAAGTGATGATCCACTTCTTGATGGTGTGGAAAAGGAAGTCCAGCAATGGGCTGAAACGCAGCAGAATGAAATTGAAACGCTGAAGACACTGGAAGCTTATCGCAAGCGGTTTATTGGAAATGTTTCGCATGAACTGAAGACACCTATTTTTTCAATCCAGGGTTATATCTATACGCTAATTGATGGTGGAGTATATGATGAAAATGTCAATATGCGCTATCTCGAACGTGCGGCATCAAATGTAGAGCGATTACTTACGATCGTACAGGATCTTGAAGAGATCAGCAAGCTTGAATCAGAGGACCTCATACTGGACATTCAAAAATTTGATATCAAATCACTGGTCCGTGAAATCTTCAATGATCTTGAAGTCAATGCCCGTCAACGCAATGTGCATCTTGCTTTCAAGGAAGGTGCTGACAAATCATTTGCAGTGCAGGGTGACAGAGAAGGCATACGCCAGGTGTTGACCAATCTTATTCTGAATTCAATAAAATACGGAAATGAAAACGGCACCACAAAAGTAAGTTTCTATGTGATGGATCGCCAGATCCTTGTAGAGATTGCAGACAATGGAATTGGTATTGAAGAAAAACATTTGAATCATCTCTTCGACAGATTCTATCGCGTTGATAAAAGCCGCAGCCGTGAGTCAGGTGGTTCTGGTTTAGGGCTTGCAATAGTTAAGCACGTACTCGAGGCCCATAATCAAACGGTGAATGTGAGAAGTACGCCCGGCAGGGGATCAACGTTTGGGTTTACGTTGGATAAAGCGCAGGATTGAAATAAATTACTATTTACGATTTACGAATTGGACTTGATATTATCTGCAGCCAGGAGACACCTTTCAAAGTCAGAGAATAGAAGAAGATTTTTTACAATTCGTTTGGATAGGATTTACTAAATCCGCTAATCGGTTCTTTTTTTTTGTTGTGGCCTGAGGTCATACAACAAATTGTAGACAGGTCCCCTTAAGGGAATTAGGGGCAAAACGTGACTGCAAAATCCAGAAGTAAATCTTTTTTCCTAAGCTCCGAAGCTCTTACACTCTACGTTCTTACGCTTTTTCATTTAAGACTTGGAATTATAACTCACCGCCGGAGTATCCTTTTGTTGAATATCTGCCGGATTCACAATGATGATTTTATCCAACTGATCCTTGATAGTCTTGCTGTACTCGATATATCCGGGCAATTGAGAAGGATCCATAACAGATGTCGGTGGCATCTTCTCTTTGAGCGGATCAACCTGGATTCCATTTTTCCAGAAACGGAAACAAACATGACATCCTGTTGCCAAACCAGTCATCCCAACATAACCTATCGTCTGGCCTTGTTTTACCAGGACACCAGGATGAATACCTGGTCCGAAACGGGACATATGCAGATACTGTGTATCGTATGTTTTATCATGTTTGATCTTGACAAAATTTCCGTTTCCACCTTTGAAGCATGCCGCCGTAATTCTTCCATCAGCAACTGCACGAATAGGCGTGCCGCATGGAGCTGCATAATCAGTGCCCTTGTGAGCTCTATTTATCTTCAGGATCGGATGAAAACGATTGAGTGAAAAATGGCTTGATATACGGGCATATTCAACGGGTGATTTCAGGAAAGCTTTTTTCATTGGTCTTCCTTCCAGGTCAAAATAGCCTTCGTATTCTGTGCCTTTGTAAAGAATGGAATTGAAAACTGTATTTCCGGAAGTATAACGAGCTCCTACAAGGCGCTGAATACCCAATGGTTTTCCATCCACATATTTTCTTTCGTAAATAAGTTGATAGCTATCACCTTTTTGAATATGATAAAAGTCAACTGACCAGCCAAGAGCATTTTCCATCGAAGAGATCAGTTCTGTAGGCAGACCGAGATCACTCATGCTCACCCAAAGCGATCCATCGATCACACCACCTGCAGTTTCAGTCCTGATTTCAACCGGTTTGTCAATGACCTCTACCCGAACACTGTCATCGAGATGAAAAAGGATCTGGCGATAAGGATCTGGTTCGTAAACAACTGCCTGAAGTGAGGAATCCGCCCTGTCGCGTATGAATGTGATGTCTTTTCCGGCACGGATAGAACGAAAGGGGAAAATAGATTTCGCAGCTTCGACAAGCTGGTTTATTTTGAAATATTCCACTCCACGGTTTGATAGTATCTGGCTTAGAAGCTCGTTTGGCCTGAGCTTAAGGGTCTCAATTCCCACGATGCCAAGATCCCAGTGGATGTATTTTTCGCACTGATCTATCTGGCAGGCTTGCTCCTGGTGACCGGGTGATAAAAAATGCAGACTTTTAGCGGTGTCTATTGCAAATGCTGTCAGCAATACAAACAGCATGGATACGGCGTATCGTGTGATTTTAGTCCTGGCCAATGGATTAATTTTGACGCAAGTTAATTTAATTCGTTAAAAATCAGCTTTTAAGTAGTTGTTAATGAATGAGTTTCCAAAATCCATCCGCTGCGGTCAGTTTTTGCTTGACCTTTCTTCGCCACTGGTTATGAGCATATTAAATGTGACCCCTGATTCTTTTTATGCACCCAGCCGAACCGGAAATTCGGCAGAGGAGATAGTTGAAAGGGCTGGAAGGATGCTGCAGGATGGAGCCAAAATACTGGATATCGGAGGCATCTCTTCGCGGCCTGGGGCTATTGAAATAGAGCTCCAGGAAGAGATTGACAGGGTCATTCCTCCCATTCATATGTTAAAAAAGGCTTTTCCTGAGGTCATTATTTCAATCGACACGTATCGATCTGCTGTTGCTGAACTTGCTATCAAAGCAGGCGCCACTATGGTTAATGATATCTCAGGAGGCACACTCGATCCTGACATGATCGGTGTTCTGGCTAGTCAAAAATCAGCTTTTGTCCTGATGCACATGCGGGGAAAACCGGCAGTGATGCAAAATCTCACGCACTACAATGGTCTGATCAGTGAGGTGACCTCATATTTTGTTAACAAATTGAGAATCTTACATCAGTACGACATAAGGGAGATCATTTTGGATCCAGGCTTCGGATTTTCCAAAACGGTTGAGCAAAATTTCCAACTCGTCAATCACCTGAGGACATTTAGATTTCTTGAATGCCCTGTTTTAATTGGGCTCAGCCGTAAATCGTCCTTAAGCCAGGTCGTGGGAAGACCATCTGAAGAGACGCTGGATGCAACGACTGCACTTCATATGGTCGCCCTCGAAAACGGTGCTTCGATCCTCAGAGTACATGATGTGAAGCCCGCGATGGATGCTATTGCAATATTCAATAAACTTCAGGAGGCTAAAAACCATTCTTACAATAGATTATGAAATCCAGCCGTAGTATGATCTTAATACTTGATCTTACGTTATAGTTGAAATTCCAATGAGCATAGACAGCGAAGAATCAAAAACGCCGGAACAAAAGAAGTCAAGAGGGTTCGCCTTTTGGCTCGGGCGCGTTTTGCTGATCCTGCTCACGATTTTCCTTGCGTTGATGATCCTGATCGAGATTCCCTTTGTACAGATGTGGGGTGCAGGGAGGATCAGCAGGACGATTTCAAAAAATCTGAAGACTACAGTTTCTATCGGAGGTTTTAGTCTGAATCCGATCTCTGACCTTACATTGAAGGATGTCCTGATCGGTTCACCTGATTATCCGGGAGACACACTGATCAATGTATCCGAATTGCAGGTCGATTTTAACAATCTCTGGGACCTTTTTTCAAAAAGACTGACCATCAATCAGGTGATTCTGCATGATGGGCTTCTAAATATTGAAAGAAAAGAAGATGATTCAATTTCAAATCTGGATCGCGCCATGCTCAGAATGTTTCCGTCGAAGGATACAGCTTCCAAACCATTTGTACTGGATCTCGATAAGCTAAGCGCAACAAATCTCAGAGTAAAGTTTGATGACAATAGCGTTGGCACTAAAGTCAACATGTTTTTTCACCGGGCTGATATAGAGATTGATTCTATGGATATGGCACATAAATACATGGATATCGGTGATCTCGATTTTGATCAGCCTGTGATCTATTTCACTTCCAAAACAGTGAATGTGATTCAGCACTCCAAACCAAAACCTGAATCACTTCCGTGGTCATTTGATATCGATGCAATACGACTTAATAATGGGAAAGTTTATATAGACAATCAAAATATTCAACGAGATACGACCAATCAGAATGCACTGGACTATGCATACCTGATGCTGGATGACGTAGATGTTCAATTGGATTCATTACAATTGCATGGTTCTCATATCAAAGCAAAAGATCTGAATGTACACATCTTACATCATAATGGTTTTGAACTCGAAAAATTTTCGTCATCTGATGTGGACATTTCTTCGCAGGGAATCGATCTGAAAGACCTGACGCTGAAAACGAAGAATAGTTTTATCCATAATTCATTTAATCTGAGTTATTCCGGATATTCTGACTTCAAGGATTTCGCGGATTCTGTGCGGATTAATATTCCTGCTGCGAATATTAGTTTGCAGATCAATGATCTTCTCACATTGGTGCCGATGTTGGACAATGTTACTTTTTTCAAAGACAACAGGGATAAAAGCATTGTACTGGAGGGAAATATTAATGGCAATGTCAATCGTTTAAAAATCCTGAATATCAATGCAGGCATAGGAGGACTTAGTCTGACTGGAGATTTCAGATCTCGAGATCTTGCCAGGAAAGGATCTCAACTTTTAAGTCTTGATCTTGATAAATCCAGGTTTAGTGCAGCAAGTCTAAAAGAATTATTTCCAGGATTGAAGCTGCCGCCTCTTGTAGACAAATTAGGACAGATCAGTTTTGCAGGAAAGTTTGATGGGTATCCGGATGATTTTGTTGCTTACGGAACATTCAATACATCGCTTGGTGCGATGACGCTTGACATGAATCTCAACACAGTACATGGCATAGAACAGGGGAAATATTCGGGAGCAATAAGTCTTGACAATTTTAATCTGGGTGCGCTCATCAATCAACCGGATCTGGGTTTAGTAAGCATGACGGGAAGAGTGATCGATGGAACGGGCCTCAGTCCTGAATCTCTGTCTGCAGAATTGTCAGCGGTAGTGTCTTCGGTTACTTACAAGAATTACACCTATCACAATGCAAGACTCGATGGAACGGTCAGTGGAAAATTATTTAATGGTACACTTGATATAAATGATCCAAATATGGTCATGCATTTTGAGGGAAATGTGGATCTAAAAGGCGACCATCCAAAGCTTGATTTTATCACAAGGATTGACAGCGTTCGTTTTTCACAATTGGGGTTTGGAGATATCCCGGTTTCCGTCAGTGGCATTTTTGACGTACATCTCACTGTCGGAAATATCGATCAGTTTCATGGATCATTAGTAGGAGAGAAAATTAAAGCGACCATTAAGGGTGTCAATTATTCACTTGACAGCCTTTCTATTCTTGCGCTTATTGATTCCGTGTCAAATGACCGTTTTTACAAATTCAAATCTGATGTAGTCTCCGGAACGTTTAGCGGTGTTTTTGATCCGATTTCGTTTCCAAATCAACTGCAACAATATTTGCATGAAAAATACCCAAGTGCGATCGATGCACCTAAGAAAGTCATTACCACTTCTTTCAACCAGCGTTTCTCATGGGATTTAAAGATTAATGATAGTAAGGATTGGCTTAATCTGGCAGGGATACATGGTCTGGTGATTAAAAATGCAACAACACGTGGGACACTTAATCTGAAGGATGAAGAAACTACAGGCTACTTCGAATTGCCTGAATTGCACTATGCCGGGGTCAATGTGTATGGTTCTACAATCAATTTCACAGAGAAAAAAGGAAAGGCAAGTCTTGATCTTGATGTTGTGGCTGCCGACCTTAAAGAAAATTTATTTTTTGAAGATGTACTCATATCCGGTAGTGCTACTGATGATAGTGTCAGAGCGCGAATTAAAACTGATAACATAGCAGATATCATCAATACACTGGATATTGAGATAGCTGCTGATCCACAGGATGGCATGTGGACGCTGAGCTTCAATCCCATCAAGCTTGTAATGTTGAATGATGACTGGACGATCCCTGCAGGTAATCGAGTACAATTTAAAAAAGGGGAGTTCAATTTTGAGAATATGGAGCTGATATCCGGTGATAAAAAGATCGTGGTTAATGACATTGACAATCATGGAATAGAAGCATTCGTCACCGGATTTGATATGGATTATCTCAATTCATTGTGGGTACAGGATAAATTTCATTTTGCCGGTGTTTATACGCTTGATGTGAAAGTTGACAACATATTTAATATCCGCCAGATGTCTACCAGTCTTCATATTCCCGCGCTTAAAGTAAATGGGAAACCTTACGGAGAGTGGATGCTAAATGGTGTGATGAATGATCCGAAAGATTCTGTAAAGATTGATCTTTCGATGAATATGCGAGGTGATGAAGTTCATCTCATTGGTAAAGGAGCTTATTTGCCCCCAATCAATACCATACCTAAAGCTAATCAGAACTATCTGAGACTTGATTTTGTAGGTACTCAATTCCCAATGGATTTTATTGAATTCTTTTTAGGTGGAAATGTGCATGGTACTGAAGGCTCAGTTGATTTTGCATTAAATATTGAAGGGAAAACTAATAAGCTGAATCCACATGGTAAAGGCCGTGTATATAATGGAAGCACTACGATCAATTATTTAGGAACGACTTATACCTTCCACGACCAGCCATTTGAAATCACCGAAACCATGATAGACATGACGGGTGACAAGCTCTATGATATCCAGGGAAATTCAGCCACCATACAAGGCGGGTTGACACATCGGTACTTCCGAGATTTTGGATTGAAAGCCATCATTACATCAGACCGGATCATTGGACTGGATGTGAATTCTGAAGAGAACCATAATTTTTACGGAAAAGGAATTGGATCCGTTGTAGCCCAATTTTCAGGAACAGTAGCCAATCCAAAAATGCAAATAGATCTCGTCACAGCAAAAGGAACACATTTATTTATACCATTATCGGGTTCGGCGGTTAATACTGACAAGGATTTTGTAATCTTTCTTCAAAATGGAAAATTACCTGCTTCAAAACTCAATACATTTAAATTGAGTGGGATAGATCTCACTATGAATATCACCATCACGGATGATGCTCAGGTAGATATTATTTTTGATGATAATACCGGTGAAGTGCTTAGAGGGATTGGAACGGGTGACCTTCAGATCGCAATGAGCCGTGCAGGTAATCTGACCATGTCAGGAAATTACATCATCACTACAGGTGATTATCTTTTTACCAATTTCAAGATAGTACGAAAACAATTTGAGTTGCTTCCTGGTGGAAGAATTCACTGGGATGGAGATCCATATAATGCGACGATTAATATCCAGGCAAAATATAAGGACCTAAAAGCTTCGATCAAACCACTTATTGAGGAGTATATAGCTAATGATCCGGATCTGGCAAGCCAGGCAAGAGAGCGGATAGATGTGGATCTGATCATGACGTTGACTGGTTCACTCCTTCATCCGAACATCGCTTTTGACATTGAATTCCCAACGCTGACCGGACAGCTCAAGGGTTTTGTGGATAGTAAGGTGAAGACATTAAAAGCTAATGAAAATGCAATGAATGAGCAGGTCGTTTTGCTTTTGATTACGAAGTCATTTTTGCCTACAACATCAGGTCTGAATTTAAGTGGCCAGACGGTGTCAAGAGGGATCACCAGTACGTTTAGTGATCTGATATCAACCACACTTTCGAGTTACCTGGGTGGATTGCTGAAAGATTTAATTCCGGAGAATGATGTTATTTCGATCGACCTCAATGTTGCGGTTGACTTGCCCAATAAAGAAAATGGCGGCATCCTCGATCCCAATGGCGATTTAAATGATAATTCGGCGAGTGAGTACCGAGCTAATCTTCCAGTGGGGTTTTTTAATGACAGGTTGTCGGTCAATGTCGGTGGAAATTATGTAACAGGATCATCATTGGCCGCAGCTAATAATGGGCAGTATTTTGCAGGTGACATCACTTTTGAATATTTCCTTACTCCTGACCGCCGGTTGAAAATCAGGGCATATAATCGCAATGAAGTAACTTTTGAGGGCAAAAAAAATAAAGTGGGTCTTGGACTTGCTTACAGGAGAGAGTATGACAGCTTTGCGGAGATATTCGCTGGTAAAAAGAAGAAAGCTAAAGAAGTGAAACCACCGGAAGTGATTCCATCGGGAGGCTAGAATCATCCTCAGCCTGAGTTATTATATTTGCTGTTTATAAAAATCAAATACTTCATAATCTAACATTATGTTTCAATCACTGACCGATAGTCTCGACAATGCATTCAAAACCATTCGTGGGGATGGCAAGCTTACAGAGCTCAATATTGCAGAAGCGATCAAAGAGATACGCCGTAGCCTGGTAGCTGCGGATGTGAATTATAAAATTGCAAAGGAATTCACCGATAAGATCAAGGACAAAGCGATGGGCACTAAAAATGTGCTCAACTCTGTGAAACCCGGTGAACTCATGGTCAAGATCGTGCAGGATGAGATGATCGATTTGATGGGAGGTACTGCGGCGAGTATCAACATCAAAGGTAATCCGGGTGTCATCCTCATTGCAGGTCTTCAGGGAAGTGGTAAAACTACTTTCTCCGCCAAACTTGCGAATTATCTAAAAACAAAAAGAAATAGTAAACCGATGCTCGTGGCGTGCGATGTTTATCGTCCTGCTGCTGTGGATCAGTTGACAGTCCTCGGTGATTCGATAAGCGTGCCTGTTTATAAAGAACCGGAATCAAAAGATCCGGCTTCAATTGCATTGAAAGCGATAGAACATGCAAAGGCACATGGATTTGATGTAGTCATCATCGATACAGCCGGTCGTACAGCGATTGATGAGACGATGATGAATGAGATCAGGCAGATCAAAGATGCGGTGCAGCCGACGGAGACATTATTTGTTGTTGATGCGATGACAGGACAAGATGCTGTGAATACGGCATTGGCATTTAATGATGTCATCAATTACGATGGAGTGGTGTTGACAAAACTTGATGGTGATACACGTGGTGGAGCAGCATTGTCCATCAAATACATCGTGGGCAAGCCGATCAAATTTGTGAGTACCGGTGAAAAGATGGACACGATTGATGTGTTCTATCCTGATCGTATGGCACAACGAATCCTGGGCATGGGAGATATCGTAACGTTCGTAGAAAAAGCCCAGGAGCAATTTGATGAAAAGGAATCTAAGCGGATTGAAAAGAAGATCAAGAAAAATACATTTGATTTCAATGATTTTCTGGGTCAGATGTCACAGATCAAAAAAATGGGTGATCTGAAATCATTGATGAGCATGATCCCCGGGGTTGGCAAAGCGATGAAAGATATCGACATTGATGATAAGGCCTTCGTCAAAATTGAATCCATAATACAATCCATGACACCTGCGGAGCGTGAAAATCCTGAGTTGCTCAACATGCTTCGTAAACAGCGTATCTCAAAAGGATGTGGTCGTGACATCAATGAAGTGAATATGTTCATCAAGCAGTTTGATCAGATGCGAAAGATGA
>JBDUDG010000054.1:0-12475 GCA_040003045.1 Saprospiraceae bacterium
GGCAGCTCATTTACTTTCACCCAAAAGGCTACGGATGTGGTTGGAGTCTGAATCTCCGGGATATTGTTTGCAACCAGATAACTTTGGGCTCCGTCGAACAGATAGGCCTGATTTGACCTTCCGAAACGGTCCTGTGTAAGTGTAGCATCATGAACTGATGCATTGTTGTGATTTGAGGAAATGTCATTCGCATTTCCGCTGAAAGGATATTCTGCCACTATCGTCTGAGCCCCTATACGAGGAACCGCAAAAGCGAGCAACAAAAAAATGGGTAACAGCAATTGGTAAACTCTTCTCATTATTCAGTCATTTTTTTATTGATTATTAAATATGATTAGTTAAGTTATTCTGTTATGAATTTTTTGATCAGTGTCCTACCATTAGACAGAATCCGAATGAGGTGTAATCCTGGATGGAGAGATGATATGTCTATAGTTTTAAGTGGCTCGTTGTCAAAGGATGCATTGAGCTCAATCTGCCCGTTTGCATCGAATATGGTCATGGATACCTTGCCGTGTAATACAATATGATCTGAGGGTAACTCTATTGTCAATGATTTTAATGCAGGGTTTGGAAAAATGTTCATTTTAAAATCAACAAATGGCTGATTTTCGTCAATTCCCGTAATCACACCACTCTCAGCCGCTACAGAATCAGGTAATTGGGCGTAATCATATATCTTGATGTCATCTAGCACACCACCAAAATTGTAGGACGGATCGTCCGGCATGATCTGACCGATCTCAAGATCCACAGGACTCGGATTGATTGATCCACTAAATGAGGTAAAGCTCTGAAGACGGCCATTGATGTAAATCATCATAAATCTGCCATTGTAAGTTGCGGCAATATGATAGAATTTATTCGCTTCAAGGATAGTTTCGGAATCAAGGTCTTTCACTGCACCGGAAGTATTTTTCAAAGTCCATCTTACTTTTCGTTCCGGCGTGATGGATAGTTTCCATCGGTTCTGATAGCTTCCATGTGAAATGATGAATCGTTCTTTATCACCAATCGTTTGTGGCTGGGCGAAAAGGGATATTGTAATTCCATCACCAAAATTCAGAATGCTATTGTTTGTGACACGGATTTGATCGTTGATGCCATCAAAAAAATAAGCTTCCAAAGGATGACCAAGCGAATCTGATGTAAGCTTTGCTCCAGATACGATTCCATTCAGCATATGTCCACTGATATCCTGTGCATTTCCTGTGAAGGGATACCAGGCAATAAGGTCTCCGGAAGGATCCAAAGAAGTATCATAAACAAATAGTTTCAGATTGGCAGAAGCGGTTCCTCCTCTTCCGTCAGAAACCATGAGTTGCAGCGTATAAACACCTTCTGTATTGGGAGCTACCCAATCTATTTCGTTTCCTGTTCCATTGATATTTCCACCGGAAACATTCCATGCGTAATTGATAGGGTCGTTGTTTCCATCTGTGACATCGGCGACAATATGAATCGTTCCGCCAGGATGAGTATACCTGGAAGTGGGAGTAAGTTTTTCAATTTGTGGAATGAGATTTATTTCGGAGACTACATCAATGGTGATGACTGCTGTGTCTTTTTGATGGCTCTCATCTTCCACAATGAGTTTCGCTTCGTAAGTGCCCACTACATCAGGCGCAACCCATTTAGCTGTTTTTTCAAGACCTGATTTTGTATCATTTGGAAAAATAAAAGTGTAAATCAGATCTTTCGTTTCCTGGTCGATTCCCTTGCCATAGAATGTAATTGTATCACCTTTCTCGACTGTGGAACGATCTGGTGCAAATGATTGAATTCTCGGAGGATAATTATAAGCAACTGAAGATTGAAGATAATCAACAACAACTCCATTGATCAGCATCTTGTTGTTTTTGTAAGTTATTGTTCCACCTGCAGGAGCAAGAACGATGGAGACGGCTTTATCAGCCGGAATATTAATGGAAGTAAGCCCTGTTACATTTTTTACAAGAAAAGTTTCTGATACTGCATCATAGATATCTGTTGGATTAGGACCTGCATCGATCATGATGGATTTTGCAGCAGTGAAGGGATTGAAAAGCAGATATGATGGATAAGCGGGGTCTCTGAAAAAATCTGTTTTCAAAAGATCGATCTTCAGAATTTTATCTTCATTCGTTGTTTCAAGAATAGCGCCAAGATAGCCAATGGATGAAGTACTGTACAGAGAAAGATTTGTACCTGCCCAGCCTCCTTTTTTTGCATCGCCAGTGGATACCAGATCAAGTCCGTTATCTTTTTCACGCAATGCTTCGTAACCCATCACACCTTCAGGATCATACTGATCAGACCATATATGCGAATCCTGGTGGGAGGTCGGTAAAAAACCCGGATACATCAATCGTGTAGCATTGGCAACATTGAGTATCCATTTTCCAATAGCCCGTGCAAATCGTTTGTCATACCGAACCAAAGGAGCTAATTGTCCAGCCTGCTGAATTCCATTGAGCTGAAAGGCGTAATCATTGCCAGCATCATTTGCTTCACCGACAAGACCCGAAACATCATAACCATTCCATTTGCCTACGATGGTGCCCCAGCCTCTGAGAGGACCACGATTGAAGATCCAATAGAGAATTTTCGATACATCATATTTGGTCCCAAGCTCTGCATTCATTTTTGCAGCGATGTATGCACCATGAGGAAGTTGTAATTCATAAGATGGATTCGTTCCCAGGTTGCTGAGATATTCCATGCTCCACTCAGCGGCTTGCAGATAGTTTTTATCACCGTTTTGTTTGTATGCATTGTACAGAAGCCATGCATAGGCACCTGATGCTTCAGGTTCATGCACACCATCCGGATTTGGAGTCATGTGAAGAAAATCATATGCCCTGTAATCCATGAAAGCACGGGTCCATGGAGTGGTTTTGCCACCCATCTTGCGAACTGCTTCTGCCATTCGATCAGCGATGAGTTTGAATTGATTTTCTGCATCGCCTATTTTTCCATAGAGATCATAAAGCTCGTAGAAATAAATATTGGGCAACATATCATACCACCAATCAGAACCACTATGGCCACCGATGTTATTCAGATAAAGATTTTCACCATTGTTTTTGTTGAAATAATCCTGGCTCATCAGGATCCAGTTCATCCCATATTGATTGGTCTTATCAACACCTGCTAACGAAGCACCAACCAAAGAAACCATCACATTGACTGCCTCACCATTATTATTGCTATTCGTACCCACATAGCTGTCAAGACCGAAAGAAGGATTTTGCGGATAGTTGGTCCCGTTAGGCCTGGTAAAAACTAATGGTAAATATTGCCCGGTCCTGTTGATATCGTATATGAGAGAATCATAGCCGATCGCCACTTTTTTCCAGTCCCGCATTAAATATGGAGACGGTTCATTTGGCATCTGATCTATCCTTAAAATATTAATCTGGCTAACTTGTGCAGATAGTTTGGTCACCCCGCACAACAGTAAAAATGAAAACAACAGATTTATATAAGGACTCATATACATAAATTAATAGCCAGGATTTTGTGTGAGGTTTGGATTCAAATCAAGTTCAGTCTGAGGAATCGGGAATACTTCATTTTTACCTGCTACGAAACCAGTTAAAACATCTTTTGCAATACCCCAACGCACCAAATCAAAGAAGCGATGGAATTCAAAGCCCAATTCCACCCGTCTTTCATGACGAATGATATCAATGAGCGCATCTTTGTCAGTTGTGGTTATTGCAGGCAGGGTATTTGTCGGATCAGCAGCCTGCGCCCTGGCCCTTGCTCTCACTTCCTCAAGAGGAACAAGTGCGTCAGTCGTTCTGCCCAGCTCAGCCAATGCTTCAGCTTCCCACAGCAGGACTTCATCATATCGAATGGCTGTATAATTAATATCGCCATCGGCTTTTTGAGTGACTTCTTCTGCTGGCTGCAAAAATTTTCTGGGGCTGGCACCTGTTGAAGAAAAGGAAGCCTTGTAAGTGGTTCCAAAATAATCTTCGTTTTTTCTGGCTACTGTAAAAAGCAATCGAGGATCGCCCGGCTCAAACGTATTTACAAAGTCCATGGTAACTTCGGCAAATCCATATCCATCGACAATTTTTTTTGATAGCCATTCCTGGTTGAGATTATTTCCGACACCCAGTTCAAGATTGGCATGTTGAATTTCAAAAACAGATTCACTATTATTTTGTGTAGTCTTCATGAAATTATTCCGATAGTCAGCCTGTAATGAATAAATGCCAAGTGCTTTTATTTCTGCGACGGTGTTTACTACCTGATCCCATTGTTTCAGATACAGATGTGCTTTTGCTTTTAAAGCAAGCGCTGCTCCTTTGGTGGCACGACCAACATCAGCTGCACCATACGATACAGGAAGTAATGAAGCCGCTTCTCCCGCGTCAGTAGCGACCTGCTCATACACTGTAGCCTGAGCTGTGCGCGAGACATTTACATCTTCAGGTGCCTGAATATTGAGAATAAGCGGAACATCGCCGAACACCTGGGCTAATGTAAAATGGTAATAAGCTCTAAGGAAAAGTGCTTCACCGATAATCCTGTTCTTAAGGGTTTCGTCAGCAGTGATAAGAGGTGTTTTGGCAATCACCGTATTAGCCTGAACGATCCCGGAATAATTGAGCTTCCAATAATCATTCAACTCTTCAGTGGCTGGAGTTTGTTTGAAAATATCAATATCAATAATACCAGGCCGTGATCCATCACCGCCTACAACGGCGTCGTCAGAGGCTATGGTTCCGAATACCCAGTAATAATTATTATTTGTGCTGCTGATGAGTAATGGCTGATAGGCAGTATTCACTGCCTGGATTGCATCATTTGCTGTTTTAAAAAATGCATCTGCATCGAGTCTTCCCAGGGGTTCTTTGTCCAGTAACCCTGTGCAGGATACACACCAAAAACCTATTGCAAGAAGAAGGAAAAGTAAGGTTGTATTGTGTTTCATGGGTTTTAAAATTTGAGGTTAGTGCCTAGTAAGAAAACTCTGGGTGCAGGTACAGTACCCCAGTCAATGCCCACTGCCAGATCGGATGAGACATTGTAACCTTTTGTATCATTTGTATTCGCCTGGATCTCCGGATCAAGGCCTGAATATTTAGTAATTGTGAGTAAATTTTGAGCGGAGATATATATTCTCCACGAACTGATTGATTTGCTTTTGATCAAACCTTTGAGATCATATCCAAGCGTGACATTTCTCAGGCGCATATAAGATCCATCTTCGAGAAATCTAGTTGACACACGCCGATTTCTGTTTCGGTCATCGACAGTGACACGTGGAATATTTGTGTTTGTGTTATTCGGTGTCCATCGATCGAGAATTCCTTCGTAGCTATTAAAGCCTCTTAGCTGCGTTTCGTAAGCAAAATTGCCATAGAGGAAATACACATCATTACCCTGCACGCCCTGCAATAAAACAGACAGATCAAAATTTTTGTATGTCAGACTTGCATTCACTCCGTATGTAAAATCAGGAAAAGGATTTCCAAGATGTGCCCTGTCTTTTTCGTCGATGACACCATCATTATTCAGGTCAGCAAATTTGACATCTCCGGGTCGGGTATCAGGACTTTGTGTGGCACTGGAATCAATTTCCGCCTGGCTTTGGAACAGGCCATCCATTTTATAAAGATAAAACGAACCCAGGGGGTACCCAGGTTCCGTACGGGTGATGGGTCCGTCAGATAATCCGAAGCCACCCAGCAGAGGTTCTGTGCCTGCAAGTGAGATGACTTTATTATTTACTGTAGCGATATTCGCTCCGATTTCGTAATGAATTGCTCCCCCGGACTGGCGATAGGTGACGGCTAACTCAAAACCTTTATTATCCACTGTTCCTGCGTTGACATATGGAGGAGAGAATGCACCGGCAGTCTGTGGAAGTGGTACTCGTACAAGAATATCCTCAGTTCGTTTGTTGTAATAATCTGCAGAGAGAGATATGCGGTCCTCCAGAAAACTTAATTCAAGGCCAATATCAGTTTGCGTAGTCGTTTCCCATTTGATTTTATCATTTCCGGTTTCAACTACTTTAACACCCGTTGCGATCTGATCTCCGAATGGATACACTAGTACGCCGGTTTGAACCAGAGAGCTGAAAGGATAAATCCCTATTTCCTGGTTTCCTAACTGGCCCCAGCTTGCTCGTAGCTTACCATGTGACAGGAAGGAAACATTTTTGAAAAAAGGCTCTTCAGAAAAATTCCACGCTGCAGATACTGCCGGGAATATCCCATATTTATTTCCTTTACCAAAACGTGAGGAGCCATCACGACGGGCGGATGCATTGAATACGTATTTATTTTTATAGTTATAACCAAATTGTGCAAAATAGGAAAGCAAGCCCCATTCGGTTGCAATACCGGATGCATTAATGTTCCCAACTTCCTGCGTCACACTATTGTCGATAAACCAGAAATTCGGATTCGTGCTGTTAAAATTATTAGCAGATGCACCGAGATAATCAGTCCGGTTTGAAATAGCTTCCATACCCAGCAGAAGGCTGAAGTTGTGCTGGTTCTCGGCCCCCAGCGATGTTGTATAGTCCAGAGTGTTGTTCCAGACAAGATTCCGGTCTATTACATTGCCGCGATTGAGTGATGTAGGAGAATAAATAGCAGCAGAAAGACGCTCCTTAAAAATGGTCTCACTCTGCATAGTGACATCAACACCCGCATTTGTTCTGAATTTTAGATTTTTTAAAATATTGTATTCACCAAACACACTTCCAAAAATCCTGTAACGCTGAATATTCCAATGAGTGGCATCAATGAATGCGATTGGATTTGCATTACCGTCACCATATAATGTTGGATCGCCTAGTGAAGAGGATGTCGGTATAATATTGCCGTTTTTATCCCGGATTGCAAATACCGGTGCTGCGATCAGTGCATATCTTATCCCGCTGAGTTCATTACCGGGACCCCCGCCATCACCTGAACTTCCGATCACATCACGATTAGTATAAGAAAGCGAAATATTATTTCCAACCTTAAACCTGCCCTTCCCTACATCGCCATTGAAGCGAAGAAGATATTTATCAAATCCCTGTCCCTTGAAAACACCTTCCTGATTGGAATATTCGCCAAGGATATAGAAACTGCTGTTGTCTCCTCCACCGGAAGCAGAGAGTGAATGACGCTGCATAGGTGCCAGACGAAATACTTCATTGAGCCAATTTACATCCGGCAGCGTATCAAGGATTGCAGGATCATATGTGGGAATTCGACGGACAGGATCACGCAATTCATTCGAATTTGTAATGGCTTCATTGCGTATAGTTAGATATTCCGCAGAGTTTAGCAATTGTGGTAGCCGGTTTGCATCCTGTATACCATAATAAGAATCGAAGTTGAAAACGGCAGCTCCTTTTTTCCCTTTTTTGGTAGTTATGACGATGACTCCATTCGCTGAACGGGCACCATAAATTGAAGCTGCAGCTCCATCTTTTAATATCTCTATCGATTCAATATCACTGATCGCAAACATGTTGATATTTCCTGTAGTGGGGATGCCATCGATGATATATAAAGGATTATTATTTCCCAAAGTTCCTGCACCTCTGATACGAACAGCAATATCATCTCCAGGTGCACCTGTGGCCTGTGTGACCTGAACACCTGCAACCTGACCCTGAAGAGCCTGGTCTAATCCAGTCAATGGAAGGTGTTCGATGTTCTTTGCTTTGACGGAAGAGATGGCACTGGAAACATTGCTTTTGATTTCCTTTTTATATCCCACAACGATGACATCGTCCAGAACCTTTTTATCTGTCTGAAGAGTAACATCAAGGTGAGATTGATTATTCACCGGAATAGTCTGACTGATAAATCCGATAAAGCTGAATTCCAGTATGGCATCCGCTGGCGCTTGCAGGGTGTAGGCTCCATTATAATCAGTTGCAGCTCCAGTAGTAGTGCCCTTGACGATCACATTGACACCGATCATCGGCTGCTGATCTTCGCCAGAGGTTACTATACCAGAAACAGTTATTTCCTGTGCCATAAGCTGAAAACTCAGGAATGTCAATAACAAAGTCACGGATAACTTCATCTTATTCAGAATAGTGGTCGTCATGCAATCAATTTTTTAAAAGCTAATCCACCTATGTAAAGAGGGAAAGCATCACCAGATGATACTACATAGGAATGGCAGGTCCAATTTACGAAGAAGACCACCAGAAAATCTGTACTTTAAGTGAAAAGAATGGTACTTTTATGAATAACTGATTATTCAGAATTTAAACCTGCTTACTATTATGAAGGTATATCAGGAGATCACTCCGGTGACGGGTGCTGACATATTTGTGGTCCTGGACTCGGTCAACAAAGGTTTCGAGTACCCTATCCACAATCACGCTGAGTATGAATTGACCCTCGTGATGGGTAGCGCAGGAACGCGTATTGTGGGCGATTCTGTACTTCATTATGTAGAGGAAGATCTTGTTCTGATAGGGCCATACCTATTTCACAAATGGGATGATGGAGATAGAAAAGGGACGGAAAGGCATCCTTGCCGGGTCATCACGATCCAGTTTGACATGCATTTGTTCGACAAGCATTTTCTATCGAAAAGACCTTTTGCGCTTATTCATGCATTACTTGGATCTTCTGGCAGAGGTATCCGGTTTTACGGAAAGGTAGTACAGGAAGTTAAGATCAGGATGGAAAGACTTGTTGGACTGAACGGGCTGGAAAGTGTGACGGAATTTTTGATGTTGCTGGATCTTTTGTCAAAATCAGCAGAATCAGAATTCCTGGCAAATACTGGTTTCGATGTCAACCTCGTACAGAGCAATAGTAAGAGATTGAATGCCGCATATCAGTACATCATCGCGCATTTTCAGGAAAATACGCTGAAAATGTCAAATGTAGCCGCAGAAGTTAATCTCGGTGATTCAGCATTCAGTCATTTTTTTAAAAAAGCAACTAACCGGAGCTTTTCGGAATACCTGATAGCAATGCGGATAGAACATGCGTCTAAGCTATTGCTTGAATCAGATGAACAGATCAGCCGGATTGCTTTTTTATCAGGATTCAACAACATTGCCAATTTCAATCGCATGTTTAAGAAAGCGCATCATTATACACCGATCCGCTTTAGGAAAATATACCAGGAGAAAAATAAATTTGACTGGAACACCCAACTTACACCAGGTCAGTTTATTCCTGCCGGGGTGAATGGGAAAAATGGAGATAAACCACTTGAATATAGTACACGATATGTAAGATCATGACAAGGTAATGCATGCCTCAATACATCAAAAATGCCCGTTAAAAGTGTTTTGTTTTTTTTAGGTATCCTGTTTTTTTTGGTTTCCTGTCATACCCGACAGCACGGCCAGAATGGCCTTGTTTATTGGTCTTCAAGTAATCCTGAAGAAATCAAATTCGCACAAAAGTATATTGACAAATGGAACACTTCCAATCCTGGAACACCGATCACATTTCAACCTGTGCCCGAAGGTCAATCAAGTGAGGAAGTCATACTTGCAGCAGTGGTAGGAAAAACGACTCCCGATATTTATTCCAATATGTGGCAAGGGGATGTGGAAGATTTTGCACGTGCCGGTGTTTTGATTGCACTGGACACGTTGGATGGTTTTCTTGAATTTTTATATGCGCGATGTGATTCATCTGTCGTACAGGAAATCACTTCCACGAATGGTCATATTTATCAGGTTCCCTGGAAAGTGAACCCAATCATGATGATGTACAATCCCGCAATGTTTGAGGCAGCAGGAATTAGTGAGGTGCCAAAAAATTATTCATCTTATATAGATGCCGGATTAAAAATCAAGCAAAGAGCAGATAGAGAAAATCTGGGTGTGCAATGGTTAGGCATCAGTGAGGTAAGCCCGATCTGGTGGCAACGTTTTTTCAATTTTCTGCCTCTGTATTATGCAGCTTCACATGGTGCTCCTCTCATAAAAAATAATAAAGCAGTTTTTAATAATGAATATGGCCTTGGCGTTTTTACTTTTTTGCAACAGCTTTATTCAAATGGATATTTTCCGCGCGAACAATTAAAAGGACAAAGTGATCCGTTTCTCGCTTCAAGAGTGTCGTCTACATTTACAGGCCCATGGACGATCGAACAGAATGATAAATTCAAGCCCGAAGGCTTCAGATTTGAATTTGATTACATGCCGTCACCGGATACCATGACTGGACCAAAATACTCCTATGGTGATCCAAAGAATATAGTCATTTTCAATACATGTGCGAACCCTCAGTTGGCATGGAAATATCTCAGGACTATGCTGAGCGTAGAAGCTGACAGGGATTTTCTTGAGCTTTCAGGACAGTTTCCCAGAAGAAAAGACATCAATACAAATCCTCTTTTCCTGGATTACCTTAAAGAACATCCGAAGCTCATTCCATTTGCACAACAAACAAAATATTTACGCGGCATGGATAGCGCACAGTATATGAAGGAAGTGCTTGACATCATCTCGCAGGAATATGAAGCCTGCGTAGTATATGGCAGGAAATCACCGAAAGATGCACTGGATGATGCTGCCAAAGCGGTAAATCTATTGTATAAAGATTGAAGTTGAAAACCGTATGGCATACTGAGTATTGCGTATTGTGACAAAAAAGAAATGAGTGAAAAGTGATGCTTCGACATATTCGACAAGCTCAGTGCGACGCCTGCTAAACTCATCCGTCTGCTATAGCTTAGCAACCGAGTGAAGAGTGAAGAGTGAAAAGTGAAAAGTGAAGAGTGAAAAGCGAAGAGTGAAAAGCGAAGGATAACCTCATAAGCAATTAAAATAACATTCAATAGAAAAGAAGCAATTGGCAAAAAATGTAAACAAGTCCTCAAAAGGGGGTTTAGGGTCAAAACGGAAATCAAACACAGCATCCTACCTGCTGGTGTCACCTTACATCCTGCACTTTGCCGTTTTTGTTTTATTCCCTGTTGGTTTTTCTTTGTTTCTCACATTTCACGAATGGAATATTATCGGGCCGATGAAATTTGTCGGGCTGGCGAATTATGAAAAGCTTGTACAAGATCAATACTTTTTAAAATCAATCCGTAATACACTTGTTTTCCTGGGCATTCATATCCCCTTGCAAATAGTGATTGCACTTGGCCTTGCAGCAGTTTTGAATGAAAAAATATGGTTCAGGGCTTTTTTCCGGGGAGCATTTTTTATGCCTGTTGTGGTATCCGGAGTAGTGGTAACGATTATGTGGCAACAATTATATGGATACGAACTCGGGTCCATCAACACATTATTAGTTTGGATGGGGTTTCATAAAGTGGGTTGGCTCATCGATCCATTCTGGGCTATGCCATCGATTGCGATCATGGCCACATGGAAAAATGTCGGATTGTATATCATCCTTTTCCTTGTTGGGTTACAGGCGGTTCCTCGCTCGCTTTACGAAGCCGCAGATCTCGAAGGTGCGAGTAAGTGGCAGAAATTTCTCTACATCACTTTGCCAGGTATCAACCCTACGATTTTTATGGTGGTAGTGCTGTCTACGATCAGTGGATTTTCATTATTTATAGAACCTTATGTGATGACAGGGGGAGGGCCTCTCAACACCACACTTTCATCCGTGCTCTATATTTATAAACAGGGCTTTTTCTATTATCATATGGGATATGCTGCGACAATGGGTTTTGTGTTTGCACTCCTCATCTTGTTTGTAGTATTTATTCAACGCATCACCATTGAAAAAAACAGAGTATGAAAAAAACTATACTGTATATACTTCTCTGTCTATTTGCATTTGCATTCCTGTACCCATTTATTTGGATGGTCAGTGCATCGCTCTCTGAAGAGAGAAGCATCAAGGACATCGTATTATCACCCGTCAATTTCACCTTTGAACAATACACAAAATTATTTCAGAGCATTCCCATTCTCGGTTCGCTGGTCAATAGCCTGATTGTGGCTACCGCCGTTACTACAGGTGTGCTCATACTTGGTTCTATGGTTGGCTATGCATTGGCAAGGCACAGATTTGCGGGACGCAATCTTATATTTTATCTGATCCTGTTTACCATGACCCTGCCTTTTCAATTGACCCTGATTCCAAATTATATATTGATGGTTGAGTTTGGATGGACAAATACTTTCGCTGCGCTGATCATTCCGGCCGTGCTCAATGCATTCGCAATCATTTTATTCAGACAGCATTTTTTATCCATTCCACAGGACCTGATTGATGCGGCCCGAATAGACGGTTGTAATGAACTGCGAATATTGTTCCAGGTATTATGGCCGATTTCTGTACCTACATTGATCACGGTTGGAATCATCACCTTTATGACATCATGGAACGAAGTGTTATGGCCGATCATCGTGATTAGAAAAGAAAACCTGATGACGATGCCTCAGTTGGTGACATTGTATGCCGTAGGCGGTCGTGCATTGGGACAAATCGGAATGAAACTTGCCAGCGCAACTATGCTTGCTATGCCAATCATCATCGCTTATCTTATTTTCCAAAAATATTTTATCCAAAGCATGGCCAGC
>JBDUDG010000055.1:0-12409 GCA_040003045.1 Saprospiraceae bacterium
AAACCATCATTCCTGTTTTGAATCGCGTATTTCGCCCAGAATTTTAGCGAATACAGACCTGGCTGACTCAGGTCAAACATGGGTGTGTACAATTCTGAAATGGTATTATTCTGATACAGATTGTCATTGATGCCCAATACCCATGCATTGCTGCCACTGTGCGTGCCATCTTTACCGGGTTTAATGGATACACCTCGCTGAAATGGAGTGCCCTGCGTAAGATATCCTGCAAAGTGTTCAGGACTTGATTCAAAATCGCCTGCATACCCTGTCACACCTGCATCATAAGGTGCAGGCAGATATGGAAGAACAATGATTTGTTTTGTTTTTACGATTGCCCCATTCACCGTCAGTGTAATGGTATATGTTTTTGCAGTGTTGTAAATATGATTGACTACAGGGTCAATAGAAGTTGTCCCATCACCAAGATCCCATAAAAAAGAATTGGCATTGACGGATGATGAGCCATTGATGATTACGGGTTCACCAACATAGGTAATAGGTTGTGTCACAATGACGGCGGCGGCGGCGGCGAAAATATCTGTGGTCATCATACCACGGCCATGTGTTGCAGCCAACACTACTTTATCGGCATCGCGCATCAGAAGCATGTATACACAGACGTAGGGCATTCCATTATCAGGATTATTTGGCTCCCAGTGTGTAAAATCTCCATTGACATCTTCTGTAGTCCAGATTCCCGCTTCCGTAGCAATCATTACTCTATCATGATTAGCCGGATCGAAGAGGGCCCATCGCACAGGCATATCGGGAAGATCACCTTCGATAGAATTCCAGTTATCTCCGGCGTCATTACTGATCCAGATATTTTTAAGATTAGCGCCAAAATCAAAAAGAGAGATCAGCATATCATTTGGTGTTTGCTTATCCATGTAAAAACAAGACACTGAAGCAGATCCGGGAAGGTCAGCTATGAGTTTTCGCTGATCTACAGGAATTGGATTTCCTGTATTTGCGTTATCTACACGCAACACTCTTCCTGATGCACCACCGAAATACATGCGGTTCTCCACAAAAGGATCTGCTTTGACGGCGCTGACGTCAAGACTTTGTCCTGAAATTTTAACCTCATCCACTACACCCGTCAAAATATTCCATCGAAAGAAACCACCTGTATTGATCTGGCCATATAATATTTTCGCGCGGTCATCATACCCTGAACGATTGACGAAAGTCCCATTAATAGATGCACCAAATCCAAAATTATTTCCACCATCAGTGGACAGACCATAGTTAGCATTCTGTGAGGATACAATCTGATATTTTGGATCGAGCTGATCGATAAAGCAAAATATACCATCACCACCCCACACTGAACGTGAAGGTGATAAACCCGGATCAGATATTTGCAAAGTGTTGTTGTCCTGCGTGCCTCCAAGAATATATGGAGATCCTTCATCGGGATGAATAGCTCCACAATAAAACTGTGTAGTGACGTAACCTGCATTTTTAGTTACTACATTTTGTCCTCCATTGTCACTCATCCATATACCGCCATCGTTTCCAAAAAATACACGACCGGGTTTTTTTGGATCAAATAAAATAATATGCTGATCTACGTGAAACTGTCCATCTGCAAGAGGAGACCAACTGATGCCCTGGAAATTCGATTCCTGCATGCCTACACCACCTGCTAAAATGCGACCACATGCGGAAGGATCTGCCGCGATATCAAGATCATACCATGCCTGACCATTTGTAAAATCGCCACTACCTCCAGGAGGTGATCTTGAAACCCACGAACCACCACCATCATTTGAAACATATGTATTTGAAGCGGCATTGTTGACATTTCCCAACACATAGAGCACATCAGGATCTGTGGGGCAAATCGCAAATTCAACACGATTGAGATCATGCGGGAATCCTGGTTTTGATGTCCCTATATCTGTCCAGCTTCCACGATCACCTGTTGCAGATTTGAAAACAGAATTTGCATTAGATGCATAAAATGTCTGATTAGTTTCGTTGTAATGAAAATCGTAGAAATTATTATTGCTTGCGCCGGATAAAGAAGTGCCCAATACTTTTTCCCATGTATCGCCTCCATTCTTACTTCGCAAAAGTCCACCTACTTGTGTTCCTGCATAGACGTAACCATTTGGAGCAACGAACACTTCATGGATATTCGAAAAATTGCTATTCTGTGTAGCGGTGAGCCATGCCCAGGTTTCTCCATCATCTGTCGATTTAAAAATTCCAGCACCTGATATTGCATCAAGATTTCCATATCCTTCACCTGTGCCGACATAAATAATATTGTGATCATTCGGATCCTGTGCGATACTTCCGATGGTAATATTGTCCAATTCCATAGCAAGCTTGCGCCATTGCGGATCAGCTTGAGAGACATCTTCTGTGCGCCAGAGACCGCCACCTACTCCACCGACCCAGATCCGATTGCGTGAGGGATCACCTTCATCTATCATGATGGCTCTGGTGCGGCCGCCAACATTATTTGGTCCGCGCTCATGCCATACTGCACTTGCCAATCCACCACCACCACGACTTCCTGCTTTGCGAAGCTCAACACGTTTTTGACCTTCCAAAACTGCGTTGATTAATTTGTCATAAGGAATGTATCCAAGGTCAACATCCTTCGATGTAAAAATCCTGTCTTCCAGTGCGCCTTTGAATTCTTCTAATGCTTCATTCTCTCCCTCTCTTCCTTTGAAAAATTTGTGTGCAGGCCGATATTTGTACGCTATGGCAAGGACGACAATTGAAAAAATAATAAAATAAAGTTTTTTCATTTACAGGTATCTGGTCTATAATTGATTCAATTTCTTATAGTTGGCCTAACAAAATGATGGACCGTGATGAAAATATATGCAAGAGGTGTAAAGATAAGGTTAATCGATATAACAGACGAAGACATGTCCTGCCGGTGTATATGTTTACCAGGTGATCCTGAAAAATACTTCTACGGGAGAAAGGAAAACGATCTATGGAGATTTGACTTTAGTGCGGTAAAATAATGGATCTAGTCAAAAAAAATAATAGCCGCTAATTTCGCCAATTAACGCTAATTTTTATTCCAATGCCTTTCGTGTTCCATATTATTCTATCCGATTATTATTCAATAATCTTCAGACTCATTTAATACGAATCTTTCCAATACCTTACCCTATGCTCTGTGCCTTTCACAGCCCTGCAGTAAACAACTTATACGCAGTAGCTTTTTCATCTCCGATCTGAACGCTTAAGATATATATTCCCGGTGGGAGACGCAATCCATCCAATTCATAATAAACTGAGTTTGGCGTCAGGATTTCTTCGCGCACGAGCCTTCCGGATGTGTCAAATAATCGCACTGAAATCTGTTGATCAATTACACTGCTAAAGCTAATCCCAATCCTGTCTGAAAAAGGATTCGGAAGAACATCATGAACCAAACCCGGATCAACATTCCTTCGCACTACAATTGTTCCGGTGTAGAATTCATCATGATATCCGATGGAAGGATTGTCATTGATCACTTTCAACCGATAGAAAATGACGTTCCGAAGACTCTGGTCTATTGTACTATAATGCTGAGGTACCGTAGTGGTCACTCCTGTTGCATTCAATTGTGCAACCTCTGAGAAACCAAATCCATTGTATGAGCGCTCAAGAATAAATTTCTGGCATTGATATTCAATACCTGTGAACCAATTGACAGTGATTTCCTGATCACCCGTATAATCTGCAGTAAAAGTGGTTACAGTTGTTTTTAATTCACCTTCATACTTACTTACTTCGAAATCATCGAGAGCAAGGCCTTGCGCCTGTTCTTCTGCGTCCGATTTGAAGATAAAACGGAAACAAACCCGGGGGCGACCTCCAAGAAAACTAAGATCCTTGACGTATTGTGTCCAGTTTAGTTGTGCATTAGTGAAATAATCCTTGCCTTCCGGAAACGCACCATCTGCAATGTTTGCATTGTGATAATTGTACCAGGATGGATCTGTCTTCGCTCCCAATTGCTGCCATGTACCACCGGCGTCAAGTGAATACTCTACCTGGAAGCCATCATTACGATTTTGGATAGCATATTTTGACCAGAATTTTAATTCATACAATCCGGGAGCAGAGAGATCATACATCGGTGTGTAAAATTCGGCTCTCGTGTTATTCGCATACAGATTGTCATTTATGCCGAGCACCCATGCTGTAGAACCGCTATGTGTGCCATCTTTTCCGGGCTTGATTGAGGCACCGCGCTGAAATCCCGTGCCCTGTGCAACAAATGCTGCAAAATGTTCAGGATGAGATTCGAAATCACCGGCATATCCTGAAACACCTGCATCATACGGTGCAGGCAAATATGGTAATATCGTGACTGTCTTAACCTTGGAAATCGATCCATTTATTTTCAATGTCACATTGTAGACCCCAGGTGTGGAGTATGTATGTGTCTCAGTGTCTTCCGTTGAAGTGGTAGCATCACCGAAATCCCATTCGAAAGATTGTGCACCGACAGATTGTGAACCATCAATAAAAAGAGGCTGGCCTACATAGCCGATAGGTTGTGCAATGATGACTGCATCAGGTGAAGAAAATATATCGGTCGTCATCAATCCACGACCATGTGTTGCAGCGAGAACAACTTTATCGCTTTCACGAAGTAAAAGCATGTCCACTCTCACGAAAGGCATTCCATTAGCAGGATCCGTTGGTTCCCAATGTGTCTGATCACCGTTGATATCCTCGGTAGTCCATATACCTGCGTCAGTCGTGATCATCGCCCTGTCATGATCAGCAGGATCGAAAATGGCCCAGCGAACAGGAATATCAGGAAGATCGCCTTCGATTGAATTGAATGCTCCTCCTCCATCTGTCGACAACCAAATATTCTTCAGATTAGCTCCATAATTGAACAAGCTAACGAGTATATCATTAGGGGTCTGTTTATCAAGATAAATACATGAAACACTTGCATTATTAGCTCCTGGTAAAGTTACCATGACGGTACCTGTAACAGAGGCTCCGACATTAGCATTATCGACTCGCATGACACGACCACGGTTAAGTCCGAAATAAATTCTATTCGCAACGAACGGATCTGCTTTGACTGCGCTGACGCTGACATTGGATACATTTGTAACAGTAACATCATCAGTAAAGCCACCGATAGTCCACCTGAAAAATCCTGAACTGTTTTGTCCGTATAAAATATTCGCATTATCATCATACCCTGATCGATTGATGAATGCTCCACCATTGATGACGGTTCCATTTCCAAATTGCTTTCCTCCGTCCATAGACAAAGCATAATTTCCACCCTGAGATGAGACGATTTGAATATTAGGTTCATTCTGATCTATGAAACAAAAAATGCCATCACCGCCCAGGACAACCCGGGCAGGTGACAGACCTGGTTCTTCAATAGCCATTGAATTATTATCCTGTGTACCTCCGATGATATATGGAGATCCAGCATCAGGATGAATAGCACCACAGTAGAATTGTGTAGAAACGTACCCTGGATTTTTTGTGGTGATCAGATTACCACTATTATTACTCATCCATACACCACCATCATCGCCATAAAATACACGACCTGGTCTTTTTGCATCAAAGCGAATGTAGTGATGGTCCACATGAATTTGCCCTTGCGCAATACCTTGCCATGAAATTCCAAAATTGGTTGATTCAAGCATACCTACACCGCCTGCGAGGAGACGTCCGCAATTGAGTGGATCCACTGCAATATCAAGATCGTACCATGCCTGTCCGTTTGTAAAATCATTACCTGCACCACCCGGCTCCGAACGTGAAATCCATGATTCCCCACCATCCATAGAAACATATGTATTTGATGCAACTCCATTGATAGCACCAAGCACGTAGATCACATCAGGGTCCTGGGGACAAACAGCTAATTCAATTCTTTGCAGGTTCGTTGGGAAACCTGGTTTACCTGCACCTATACCGAACCAATCACCCTTATCTCCGGTAGTTGATATGAAAACGGAATTATCATTGGATGCATAGAAGGTCTGATTGGATTCTACAAAAACCAAATCATGAAAATTATTACTGTTAGCACCGGATAAACCTGTGCCCAATACTTTTTCCCATGTCTGACCGCCATCTTTGCTTCTCAGCAAACCGCCTGTTGCTGTTGAGGCATAGATATTGCTATCCTTATGGACAAAGACTTCATTGACGTACTGAAAGCTCGAATTGCGGGTAGAAGGTAATAATACCCATGAATCGCCATCATCTGTCGTTTTGAAAATACCAACGCCCTGAAAATCTCCTGTATAACTTTCGCCTGTACCAACATATACGGTATTGAAATCATTTGGATCCTGTGCAATACTTGCGATCGATGTGCTTTCGAAATAGATGCCTAATTTTTTCCATTGCGGATCGGCTTGTGTGATGTCTTCAGAACGCCACAATCCTCCGGATACACCGCCAAGCCAAATTCGATTGCGGTTTGGATCACGCTCATCGACCATGATCGCTCTTGTCCGGCCGCCTACATTATTCGGACCTCTTTCGCGAAAAACAGCATCAGCCAAAGAGCTGCCTCTTTTTCCACGTTCTTTCGTTGCTTCCAGTCTTCGCTGACCTTCCTGGATTGCGTTGAATAATTTATCCTTCGGAAGTGTTCCCGAATCTACATCTGATGAAGTGAAAAGCCTGTCTTCGATTTCACCTTTGATATCAGCTTGTGGATTTTCATTCTCCTGATTTTCTCCAAATTCCTTACCCATCATTTTTTGATTTGAAAAAATAATTATCAGGAGTGCGCCGAGGAGCACGGGGGAAATAATGAAATATAATTTACGCATGGACGGGAATCTTAAAAAGAAGGAATTATTTCAGTGGTCGGCGATGAAGTTGTGACTTCGAATAAACTGTGTAGAATATGGGAAATGGGAAATATCAAATGAAACCTAAAGGTAACGAAACCCTATAAAATTTATTCTTGTTTTCGCCCAATTGTCATCTAATTTCCGATCAGAGAGAATGACAACCTTCTGATCTGTACTCACCTGATGGCGCTCATCCTGCTGACAAACATCCAGTTGCCCTCGAGATCGATATAGCCTCCTTCCGGAAATACCTTTAAGAACACTTTGTCCAGGTACATCAGGCTGCTGTCTATGTCGGGTTGGTAACGGCTTAAGCGGTTGTAGAAAAGGATGCCGCCTGGTCTAAGTAATGCCTTCATAGCGTCCAGGGCCTCCTCAGTCTGGAGATCTGCCGGGATCCTGTCCCCCACGAAAACATCGGCACAGATCATATCGTACTTACCATGGTGCCATTCCAGAAAAGAGGCAGCGTCTGCAGTGAAAAGCTCAATATTGATCTTTTTGGGTCGAAGGACATATTCCATCGCCAATGCTATGACCACCTCATCGATATCGACTGCTGCGAAACGGATATTCTT
The DNA here is from genome assembly GCA_040003045.1 of Saprospiraceae bacterium. Taxonomy (GTDB): domain Bacteria; phylum Bacteroidota; class Bacteroidia; order Chitinophagales; family Saprospiraceae; genus Opimibacter. The sequence continues at coordinate 7,409 of JBDUDG010000055.1, forward strand.
TTTGAATTTGGTGACCAGCATATCAGGGATGCTGCCAAGACCGAGACCGAGTACGAGGCATGTCTCAATTTTAAGATTGTTCCAGTCTAATCGCTCAAAGGTCTTTCTGAAATTGGAATACAGGTCTTCGAAGCTATAAATGGCACCATAAGTAATGAGCTTATAGCGACCGTGATGCAGGCTGACCTTTAATTCGGGATTGTGCTGACTGGACCTTGTGGTGACCGGGATTTCAATCACATAGCTTAATAATCGTTTCAAGGAGACCTTATTCAAAGGACCGGGATGTTTTGGTCAATTCAAAAACATGTCTAAGAATGGCTTCATCCTGGGTAGTCAGATTTTGGTCCCGTCTTGAAACTGCACGCCGTGCTGTCTCCAGTGCATCTTCAAGGCGATGAACAGTCAAGCCGGACGAACCTCCCCATGAAAATGAAGGGATGACTTTTGGCGGGTACCCTTCACCGAAAATATTGGAGGCAACTCCGATGATAGTACCTGTATTGAACATGGATTGGATGCCTGTTTTGCTGTGGTCGCCCATGACGGTTCCAAGATACTGGAGGCCGGTATCCCGCATAGTTTCTGATATATAATCCCACATGCGGATGGTGGAATAGTTGTTTTTCAGATTTGAAACAGAGGTTCCTGCGCCGAGATTGCACCATTCACCGATGATGGAATTACCGAGGAATCCGTCGTGTGCTTTATTGGAATGGCCTAGCATGACTACCTCCTTGATTTCGCCGCCGACTCTGCAGTCGGGGCCGATAGTCGTAGGGCCATAAATTTTTGCTCCCATTTTGACGATGGTTCGTTCGCCTATTGTGACGGGACCTCGGATCACGGCACCTTCCATGATCTGGGCATTTTTGCCGATATAGATCGGACCTGACTGAGCATTAAGTATAGCGCAGGTGATCTGGGCGCCTTCTTCCACGAAAATATTGTCTACTGCAAGTACCTGATTGTGCGAAGGAATGGGCTGGCTGGTTCTGCCTTTAGTAGCCAGTTCGAAGTCATATTCGATGGAGGCTCTGAGATAATGGAAAAGGTCCCAGGGATAGGAAAGATGGATAAATGGGGTGTCGGAGAGATCCAGGCCATCGATCTGATCGATGGATTCTTCCCTGAAGAGATTTTCGAACTGTACCCTGTTGAGGCGGGCTGCGATGAGGTTGGAGTTGTCCATCAGTGCCTCATTGGGTTCAAGTTGTTCGAGGAGACGGACTAGTTTGTCATTTGGCATGACTGCTCCGTTGATGACGATGTTGTCATCTTCGAGGCTCATGGGGTATTTGTCGCTGAGGTATTCTGAGGTGATATAGGAAGCGGAACCTTTGAGGAGCTTTTCCCATCTTTCCCTGATGGTGTAGATACCGGTGCGAATTTCGGCTACCGGCTTGGTATAGGTCAGGGGGAGCATTTGGTCCCTTGACTCGTCATCGAATAGGATGATGTTTCGCATAGTAGGGTAACGTTCAGAATGAAAAAAGCCCCAGAGTTTCCGGGGCTTTTTTGATTATTCAGTTTCTTCTTTTTTTGCAAATTTGGTATTCGCAAATTTCTTATTGAATTTATCAATTCGCCCGGCGGTATCGATAAACTTCATTTTCCCGGTAAAGAAAGGGTGAGACTGGCTTGAGATTTCAAGTTTGACGAGGGGGTAATCCTTGCCATCTTCCCATTTGATGGAATCTCGTGTCACAGCACATGACTTCGTCAGGAATGCAAAATCACAGGAGAAATCCTTGAATACAACATACCTGTAATTAGCCGGATGAATTTCTTTTTTCATGACGTTTTTTGATAATGGACGGCAAAGGTAAGGGTTATTTGAATTTCTTACAAGAGGTATGGGCATATTAATTATACTAAAAAGTTAATGGCAATGGACAATTGATATTGACAATAAATAAATAATAATATCAAAAGTCCCCATTTATGGGATTTAGTGGTAATGGGCAAGTTAGCAATAGGCTATAAATTATAGTCAACAGGCAATGATTCCTTTCCAGCTCCCCCTGAAGGAAATGCAATAATCAAGACCCCTTTTCAGGGGATTTAGGGGCAAAAGGTCTAGTAATCCAATCCCGGGAAAAATGCATCCCTGAAATGCCTGATCTCATAGTCCGTTTCGGGGGTGCCAAGAATAGCAATTATATCAAATCTGATCTCCCATTCATGTCCTATGGATCTCATGTAGGCCATTCCGGCGTCAATTAACAACCTCTGTTTGATTTTTCCGACCATTTCTTCAGGTAACCCGAAGTCAGTTTTTGCCCTGGTTTTGACTTCAATAAATACCAATACACTATTCTCTTTGGCAATGATATCGATCTCAGCCCTTTTGTAGCGCCAGTTTTTGATCAATATCTCAAACCCTTCGCCCGTGAGATAATCAGCAGCCAGCTGTTCTCCCCACAATCCGTGTTGTCTTTGAATAGTCATCTTTAGTAATTATTCAAAGATAGGATGATAATTAAGGTTGAATTCCCGGTATATGGCCACTTAAGTGTGGCAAGCCGCCACTTATAACAACTTGTATCATCAGGCAGTTATGACAGTGTAACACACTTAAGTGAGGCAAACCTAAGTGTGCCACACTGTTTTTAGCATGCAAAATTTCTTCCTTTTGGATTTAGCAGGTAGCTGAATCCCTAAAACCCTTTCCAAAAAAATTGTCTTGTTTTACATCTTTAAACAATTAATACCGGATAGTCATGATGGATCAACTTATTGCCAGGTTTATGGATCAGCTTGAAGAAGCTGTCGAGATAGGAAGGAATGCCGTCATACATCCATCGAAAAACGAGGTGCAGAATATTTATGTAGCAGGTCTGGGCGGGTCCGGGATCGGTGCCGATTTTGTGAATGCATTTATCCAAAAAACATGCAAGGTGCCCTTTATAGTAAAGAAAGGATATACCGTTCCTGAGTTCGTTGGACCAAACACGCTGGCTATTGCAAGCTCATATAGCGGCAATACAGAAGAGACTTTGATCTCATACGATAAGATCAAATCTTCAGGGGCACGAATTATCTGTGTGGCGTCAGGTGGAAAAATAATTGAAAAAGCAAAAGCAGATGGCTTTGATTATGTGCAGGTGCCAGGTAACTGGCCATCCCCTCGCGCTTGCCTGGGATATTCTCTGACCGCACAACTTTGGATACTTCATCATCTTGGATTTATCTCTGAACAGCCAATCAAAGAGATCCAGTCATCCATCATTTTACTGAGGAAAGAATCAGATAACATTCATGCAGAAGCACAGGAAATTGCAAAGCGATTGTTCAATCATATTCCTGTCATTTATATCGAAGACCGGATGGAACCTGTTGCTGTTCGACTGCGTCAACAAATCAACGAAAATGCCAAAGCCCTTGCATGGACGAATGTTGTACCTGAGATGAATCACAATGAACTGGTGGGATGGACAGAAAAGAATTCAAGTCTCGCTGTACTTTATCTGCGCAATGAAGATGATTATTCACGCAACGCACTTCGGATGGATATCAATAAAACCATCATCGGTCAATACGCAGATGATATTATTGAAGTTCATTCGAAAGGAAAAAATATGATTGAAATGGCCATGTATCTCGTCCATCTTGGAGACTGGGTATCATGGTATTTATCACAACTGCGCGGAAAAGATGCACTTGAAGTGAATGTGATTGATTTTCTAAAAGGAGAATTGGGAAAAGTCAAATGATTTTGGATTTTGGATTTTGGATTTTAAATTGTTTACTAAAAGTTCTTCAGTTTCCCCATTTTCAGGGGTAGGGGGCAAAACGGAATTCAATTGTACTTTTACACATCAGAATTAAACTATAGAACATATGCCATTACTTGAAGGAAAAGTTGCCATTGTGACGGGGGGATCGAGGGGGATAGGACGAGCTATTGTGGATGCATTTGCGGCGGAGGGTGCTTCTGTTGCTTTTACTTATTTATCCTCAAGAGAAAAAGCAGAGGCGATAGCTGCAGAGTGGCAGGCTAAAGGGGTCAATGTGATGGCCAGTTATTCTGATGCAAGCTCTTATGTGCATGCTGAATCTCTGGTACCTTCTGTGCTCGAAAAATTCGGACGCATTGATATCCTGGTCAATAATGCAGGTATCACAAACGACACACTAATGTTGCGCATGGATGAGGATCAGTGGGATAGTGTCATCGATACCAATCTAAAATCGGTGTTCAACATGACAAAGCAATGTATTAAAGTGATGCTCCGTCAGAAATCTGGTTCATTGATTCACATGAGTTCGGTGGTCGGTATCTTCGGAAATGCGGGTCAGGCTAATTATGCGGCTTCAAAAGCAGGTATTATTGGTTTTAGTAAATCGATAGCAAAAGAAGTTGGCTCACGTAATATCAGAAGCAACGTCATCGCGCCCGGATTTATCGAATCGGATATGACCGAAGAATTGGATGAAAATATGCGCAAGGCATTCTTAGCAAATGTGCCTCTCAAAAGATTTGGGCAGGCCAGTGAAGTGGCCAGTTTAGCTGTATTTTTTGCCTCTGAAATGTCATCATACATCACCGGCCAAACCATTAGTGTCTGTGGCGGGTTGAATACCTGAATATGAAAATCTTTCTTCTCGTCTCTTTTTGTACATTTCTTGCCTTCTCATGCAGTCCAAAACTTCAGACCCGCATAGCCAGTCAGGAAGATGTGCAGGTCTTGCACCGTGCTAAAATTCAACCAAAAGTTAATCCGTGCTATGATCCTTTATCCTATGTAGCTCATCCGGAATTGATGCGAATGAAATACATCAGGGTCAATTTTCACTTCATGAATTCAACTGATGGCAGATACAATATGCCGAAAGAAGAAGTGACTCGATACGCATATGACTGGATCAGAGTAGCCAACAGCAATCTTGAGAATAATATGAAGATGTGGCTTCCACATGGAAATACTACACCTAATTTACCGATTCCCTATCGATATGTGATCTATGGCGATCCAAAAGTAAGAGGCGATAGCGGCG
>JBDUDG010000056.1:0-12349 GCA_040003045.1 Saprospiraceae bacterium
ACTGTCAACAGTTGAAATATATTTAGGTGGCAAAGGGACCAATGAGAGTGTATCATACCAATTGTAAAAATGTCCCTTGTAACGCTCGAGAGAATGCATGGTGATGAGCGTTTGCCTGCATTTGGTCAGCAATTGATGGGAGGTAATATATCCAAAATCAAAAGCTGAAAGATTGGAAAGAAGCGCAAGACCAATATTCGTAGGTGAGGTACGATGCGCGACTTTAGGTTCCGGGATTTCCTGGAAATTGTCAGGTGGGAGCCAATGATCCGTAACGGTGACAAAGTTTTCAAAATAGCCCCAGGTTTTGCGGGCCATCCGGCCAAGAAATAATTTTTGCTCAGAAGAAAGTTTCGATTGCTTTTCTTTTAACGGAAGACTGATGAACCAGGCAATAAATGGTGAGCCAATCCATAAAATCAATATAGGCACTGAAATAATAAATGCTGATGCAGAATGGGTGATTAAATAAATGATCATCATCAGTCCCAGGATAGGACCAATCCACATTTTAATAAAATGATCCCTGAGACTGTTTGGTTTTTTATTTAATACATTGACAGAAGGATTCCATTCGAGTAATTTTTTGTGACTTACAAACATGCGCCAGGTGGTCCTGATGATCGCATCCATGTTTACATAGGCTTCATAGGGGAGCGTAATGATGAAGAATACATATTGTATCAATTGTGTCAACAGGTTTTCAACAGAGAGGACAGTTTGTGCGAGGAGGGTTCTGTCCTCTGGTTTTTTAACCAGGCTCCAAATAAAGACCAAAATTGAAATGGGGACTATGATCCCAATCACACTGATGGTCCAAAACCATGGAGTATCAGAAATAAGCCATCCGAAAAGTAAAAGGAACAGCAATGCCGGATAGACTAAACTTCTTCTGAGATTATCAAATATTTTCCATCTTGAAAGTGCTGAGAGTGGATTCCTGTTGGTATGTTTACCGGGTCCGGGAACACTTGGAAATAACCATCGGCCTATCTGCCAGTCACCCCTGATCCAGCGATGACGCCTTTGCATATCTGCCAAATAACTAACAGGATATTCTTCAAAGAGCTGTACATCATTGATTATTCCTGATCGTGCATGACATCCTTCCAGTAAATCATGACTCAAAATCCTGTTCTCAGGAAATAGATCATTCAGCGCACACTCAAACGCATCCACATCATAAATACCTTTTCCAATAAAAGATCCCTCCTTCATAAGATCCTGGTATACATCGGATACAGCACGGGTATAAGGATCTATGCCGGGAGAATTTTCGAACATTTTTGCATACCATGAATTTTTATTGCGATTTAAACTTACTGCAAGTCGAGGTTGAAGTATACCATATCCTTCTGTGACAATTTTTTTCTTTGGGTCGTAGTGTGGGCGATTGAGCGGATGTGCTATCGTGGCAATTATTTTCCTGGCGGCATCCCTCGGCAATTGCGTATCGGTGTCCAGGGTGATGACATATTTTACTTCAGTATAAATTGCTTCTTCACCGACGATGAGAAGAAATCGGTCTTGTGACTTTCCGCGAATCAAGTGATTGAGTTCACTTAGCTTCCCTCGTTTTCGTTCATACCCCATCCATATTTTATCTTTCTTATTCCACCGTCTCGGTCGGTGAAAAAGAAAGAAGGTATCATTGGAGGGTCGCAAATATTTTTTATTAAGTCTCTCTGTTTTCAGTTTTGCATAGGCAAGGAGTGTGTCATCTTCAGGTAAAATTTCCTGAGTGGCATCAGTAAAATCAGTAAGCAATGCAAAATGCAGGTTTTCATCTTTGTTAGCGAGATAACGGACTTCCATCGTCTCCATCAGATCATCAATCTCTGCTTTGCTGTTGAATAGAGTAGGGACGACAACAAGCGTCCTTGAGTCCGGCGGGATACCATTTAAAAAATCGAGCCTGGGTAAAAAATCAGGATCAATAAGTATGGTCACCAGCCAATTGACAAGTGATACGGACAGATGACTTGTAGCAATGATTGAAATTAAATCAATAATAATCAGCCAGGGAACAGAAATTTCTTCACCAGCAGCATCATAAAATAAAATTCCGGTGAGTATAAATGTGATCAATATGGCTGGAATTAAATAAAACGCAAGAGGATATTTGTGAACGGCTCTTCGTAATTTTTCAAGAACGCCAAATTTTAAACCTGTGATGATTTCAGTTTGTGATGCACCTTTCCCCAAAAGATAGTAACCCAAATGGGTTGAAGGATCAGTGGCCGGATTCTTTTTAGCGCTTTCTTCGGCAAGCGTAACAGTGATATCAGCAACTTTTTGTTCATCTATCTCCGCGTGTTTTGCGATATTTTCAACAATATGACGATAATGGTCGCGTGAACGAAAATCCATAAGGGGATAAATTCCCGACGGATCTTTTTGCAGGGTGGATTCAACTATGCTGCACATCTCCACAAAATCACGCCAGTCCGTGTTGTTGAGAAATCGGAGGCTGCCAATACTATTGCTCATCGAAACCTGTTCGGCAGCCTGTCTTTGTGTTTCAGTGTGAATGAGGGCATTGCTGGTCAGTCCATTTTCTGAAAGACTCTGCTCGATCCATGTCAGCGGCAATGCAAGTGCGGGACCTTTGCCAAGCAGTCGTCTTGTAATTTCGGAGACGAAAGAACTTGTCATAGGTGGGCTCGATTTAGCCATGTCAGCTGTGACAACGATCAGACTTTTTGGATCTTTCTCCGCAGTCTCAGTCATCAGATCAGCCCAATAATCGGCCAGGTTTTTATTGATGCGATCGATAGCGAGTTGTGCTGCAAGTCGACGAAGGTTTTCAATAAGGGCCAGTCTGAGCATAATCGGAATAGCCCACAATTCTCCAAGTTTTAAATGTGTGATAGTCTGATATGCTGTAACAAAACTGTATAGACTTTTTAAATCAACCCGTCCGTCACTATGAGAAATTATGGCAAGTGCTATATCATACACTCTTGGTAGCCCTGTGGATGGTCCTTTTCCAAGACGTGGAAGTGCTTCACTATAACCCTTTGGTAAATGTTTCTTTCCAATGCGGATCTGTTCTTCGATCAGATAATAATTATCAAGCAGCCATTCACCTGCCGGAGTGATGAGATCATTTTTCTGTGCAGAAATCGTGAGGATCTGATGCACCTCCGCAAGCAGATCCCTATTCTCATCAAGACGTTTCAACAGAAGTTCCGGTGCAGGGACTTTACTGAGCGAATGCGTTGCAGCGAGGCTAATTGCGTATTGTTCTAATTGCTCTGTGCTGAAAAGCTCACCACGCAGGGGAGATTTTTCATTAGCATATTTGCGCATGAGATTCTCTCCCAGGAAAGGTAATTTGATCTGAGATAAAAAGTCTTGAATCGGATTGCCCGGCATAATTAGTTCCTGAGTTTATTTTTAAAGATGAGAAAAAGCCAATAAGTGGAAGAAATGACTGGAGATGAAGTCTTAATAAGCAGCATACCCTTATAGACAAATCAAGTTATGGTAATGTTTGCTCAATGCGGAGCTCATTCTAAAATATTATATAAAATACTGATAATAAGCTTATTATGCCATAGTGGTTAAAGCCAATTTTATTTGTCCATCCTAACCCCATTCTATAGCCTGGCGATACATGAACAACTCTTGTTTGTTACCTGACAAATCCAACCTTTTCAGGCCGGTTCACGTCTTAGATCAAAATAAAACCAACATATTTGTCAATGAAGAAAATCTACCCAACTATTTCCCACTTTTTTCCAGTGTGTATTATCATGTTTTGTATGCTCATGATCGATTCTGTCAAGGGCCAGCAAACCATTGCATGGCAACAAAGTATCGGCACGATTTACAGCGATAACGCATTCCGGATATTCAATGATGAAGATGGCAATATGGTTATCGTAGGTGATGAGTTGCATTCCGATTTCACCGGTAATCTCCGCCGCTATATGATGATCTCCAAAATAAGCACCTCCGGTCAGCAAATCTGGAAAACATATCATGATCTTCCATATGAAACATTTAGCCTGCCGCTTGACTATTATTTTGGCAAAGAATATTATACTATTGAAAATGGTGAAAAATATATTAACCTCATTTTAAATATAGGAAGTCGTCAGCTGCTCTATAAAGTATCTGATGCCACTGGTGAGTATTATTATGCCAGTGATATTGGTCCCGGTGTTTTCGCTGTGACGAGGGACAATGTGCAGGTGTTTGCAGGAGTGCAGTGTTCTATTCAGCAAGCCTGTTATGGGCCTGACTCTTTAATCGTGCAACTCTTTGATCCTAATCCAAACATTGGTGGCAATCCGAAACAATGGAGTTTTGGATTGAAACAAAATATCAGGACCGCACCGATCCAGGGTCATTACGATTTCAACAACCAGGATATCACCACAGATGCGGATGGCAATGTGTATTTGCTAACTCAGATTGACAGATGGGATTTTCAGTTCTGCACGGATTGCAATGATGCTTTTATAGATGCGTATTCAGAGATATTCAAATTTGATACTTCTGGTCAGCTTGTAAAGCATTTTAAATTGAAGACAGCGATTTCAAATATGCGCTTTCTGCCTAATGCCGAAGGAAAATTGATTGTGCGGATTGATGATATCAATGCTTCAGGTACGGCGGTCATCTCCGGCATTTATTATGTAAACCCGGATCTGACCCTCAACCATCAAATAACGTTCGATCAGCAATACAATCACATCATAGTAGGAACGGGGCAAAATCTTTTTACCTGCACGAATGTCTATGACCCCACTGATCCCAATATCAAAGGTCTTTCAGATGTATTGGTTTCTAAATTCAATTCAGCAGGTGTATTGCAATGGAAATCCTATTATGGCGGCACCGGCTTCGATTATCCAAAGGGAATTATCCAAACCGAAGATGGCGGATTAGCCTTTTTTGTAAATACACAATCATCAGATTTTGATGTACTTGAAAATCATGGAGACCAGGACATGTGGCTGGTCAAGCTTGAAGAAAATACAACATCGGTCTCCACAGAAAATAGTATCGAATATTCTGTTTATCCAAATCCTGCTTCGAAAGAATTATTTTTTACAAATATTCCATTGGAAGCAAATATTCAGATTTATGATGGCAATGGGAAAATGGTCGAACAACAAATTGCACGTGATCCAAAACCGCATATGATGATCAATCAATTGCCGCAGGGATATTATTTTATTAAAATAATATCAAATGATAAAAGTGGTGTTGCCAAATTCATAAAATCATAAGGGAATACCATTAGACCAAATTATATATGATGCCCTACAATGAAGATGATGAAATGTAGATAAACGCGTTCTGATATAATGATCAACCGAGAGGTTTTTCTTATGACGACACGACAAACGGGAGCAGACATGCTCTCGTTTTTTTATACTTATCATCCGGATTATTGTTCCACTAAATCCTGGTGTTCCGGATGAAGCCTGATGTATTTTGAAATGTAGGGACAAAAAACCTTGATTTTTACATTTTTTTCGCGGGCATATTTCAGAGCATATTCTATTAGATGGGATGAAAGACCTTTTCCGCGAAATGGCACAGGTACAAAAATGTAGAGCAATATTAAAGTCTCATTGTACCATCTGTAATCAATATAAGCAACATCTTCCTGATATGGCATTTCAAATCGATTGGCCGTTTCATTGAGTTGTAAGGTATAATTTTCGTTTTTATTCATTGTATTTGGTATCTCCATGATTTCCGCGGTAAAATAGTATACATTTAGTAAAAATTACAATTATGCAAAAAGAGAAACTTCTACAACTTGTGGCTCAACATATGGAATCCAATATCGCTGAGATACACAGTTCTCAGGATGATTATGAAACTGCTTCAAGCATGGAGGGAGGAGAAACTAGCGATCCCGAAGATTTTTCACAGAAATCTGAAAAAAAAGAACTTCAATACCAGATGCAGATTCAACTTGATATTGCTGAATCCAATTTCAGGCAATTGAAGGAATTTATTGATACGCAATACGAAGTGGCCAAATCGGGTGCTTTGATCGAAACTGACAAAAATTATTTTTTGATGGGGGTGGCATTCCCATCGGTGCATGCAGGGAAAAAAGAAATCATTGGAGTCTCTCCCGATTCGCCGGCATATGCTATTCTGAATGGCAAACTAAAAGGAGATGATTTTAAACTTGGCACACATGAATATACAATACTTGATATTGCCTGAACTTCCCAGGGCGGCTGATTTTAATTTTACTACACTTCCTAATAATTTTTATATTCTGCAATTCTTCGCCACCAATCGTTATTTATTAGGGCAAAAAGCCGTATCTCGCTGCGCTTGATATTCGTTACTCGTTACTCGTTATTTTTATAGGCCATCATTAACAAACTTGGAAGCACAACCAGCAATAAAGGTAATGCAATCAGAAAACCACCAATCACAGCTATAGCTAATGGTTGATGCAATTGGGCACCTGTACCTATACCTAAAGCAATCGGTAATAATGCGACGATAGCGCCAAGTGCAGTCATCAGGTTGGGGCGCAGACGAGTCGAAACAGAGCTAATGATCACTTCTTTTACATTGTCAGAATACTTCATCGATTCTCTGAATTGCAGGAATGTGAAAATTGCATTTTCACCTATGATACCGACTATCATGATCAAGCCCGTATAGCTCCCAACATTTAAAGGCGTATGGGTAAAAAATAATGCAAGATAACTTCCGCTTATACCCAGCATCGCTACCAATAATATCACCAGCGCAATTCTGAAATCACGAAATAAAAATAAGATGAGCACAAATACTAACAGACTACTGCTGATCAATATCATCAGCAATTCCTTAAATGATTTTTGCTGGTCAGCATAGGCGCCTCCATACTCAATACTATACCCTTTAGGAAGAGAAATTTTTGAAGAAACTTCACTTTGTATATCCCGCATGACGCTTCCCAAATCGCGGTTGTCAAGCCTGGCGGTAACTACACCCATAGATTGCAAATTTTCACGTTCTATTTCTGTGTCGCCTTTATTGAGCTGTATATCTGCGAGCTCAGAAATGGGTTTTAATTTGCCATTGGGTAAAAATATCTGCATGTGCTTGATTTCTTCTACACTTTGATTCCTGTTGCCCGGATATACAATCCGTAGAGCAGATAATTGCTGTTTTTCAAATACACTCCCTACTACATTTCCTTCCAATGCAGTTTGCATTTGAAATTGAAGACTTGCCGGAGTGATGCCATACTGGGCAAGAGCTAAATTTTTTGGCACGATCGAAATGGAAGGTCCAGCTACCACAATTCCATCGAATACATCAGCTGTACCACTGATGTTGGAAATGATGTCAGCTACATTGACGGAGAGCTGTTTCAGGACCGACTGATCATCACCAAATATTTTTACTTCCACCGGTTGGACAGAACTCATCAGGTCACCCAACATATCGCCAATTACCTGCCCGAAATCAATTCTAAGCGCTGGTTGTGTGGTTTCCACTTTGGCCCTGATTTCATCTATCACATCGTTGGTAGTCCTTTTATGATTCTTTTTTAACTGTATAAGATAATCACCGGTATTCGGTTCAGTAATGAAAAATCCCATTTGTGTTCCTGTTCGTCGGGAATACGCTTCCACTTCAGGAATTTGGGTAATGATCTTTTCAGCTTCAGTGAGCATTCGGTCTGTTTCTTCTAATGAAGTTCCCGGCGGAGATGAGTAGTCAAGCACGATGCTGCCTTCATCCATCTCAGGCAAAAATCCGGTCTCTAGCTTTGGTACGATTAAATAAATACAGCCTGCAAGGATCACCAGAAATATAATACTGATATAAGGACGAACGATAAAAAACCTTACCCAGCGAAGAGGACGCGCTTTATGTTCTTTCGCATCAATCTTTTTCTGTTGCCGGATGGTAAGTGGTTTTGGCATGCGACGGCTGAACAATAAATAAATCACCGGTAAACAAATCCAACTCACAAAAAATGAACATACTAATGTAATGATCATAGTATCAGTGAGCACCTGAAAATACGCACCTGCTACGCCGGTCATCAAAGCAAAAGGCAGAAAAATAACAATGGTGCTCAGAGAAGAACCCACCATAGCCGGAAATAAATAGTGAATAGCTTTTTGAATTAACAACGGTGTCGGTATTTCCGGATTCTCTTCATGGGTACGGTGTATTTGTTCGACGACAACAATGGCATCATCGATGATCAGACCAATCGCGGCTGCAATAGCACCAAGCGTCATGATGTTGAATGTCTGACCGATGGTATGGAGAATAATCAAGGTAAGTAATAAAGTCACCGGTATGGTAAGCAGAATAACTGCACTTGCTTTGAAAGAACGCAAAAAAATGATCGCCACAAGTATGGCAAGCATAAGCCCGATCCATAGACTGTCCGTAACACTTTTTATTGAATCATTTACAAAATCGCTTTGAATATAAAACGGCTTTATGGTGACACCTTTAGGAAGAATCTGGCGTAAGTCATCCACTTTCTTCTGCATCTGTTCTGACAGGTCAATCAGATTTGTATTGGGTTGTTTGACGACGGCTAGTAGAATAGCTGAATGCCCGTTAGCATTTATTTTTACATACTCTTTTGCCTCCTGTATTTGGACATTCGAAATGTCTTTCAGTGTAACTATTCTTTTTCCATCATTGCTGACGACGAGGTTTTCGATATCACTCTTTGTATCCAATACTGCATCGGTCACTGTGAGATACATCTGCCTGTAATCCGAGAGGAACCCATTGGTCTTTATAAAATTTGTTTCATTCAATGCCGTGAGCAGCATATCAGGAGTAATGCCGAGCGCATTCATTTTGCCCACATTGAGGGTAAGCCAGTATTCTTTTGTTTTGCCACCGATCACTCTTACTTCACTTACACCCTCCACTTGTGACAGGAATGGTTTGATGGTATACATCGCCAGCAGATTCTCTTCGATTGATGTCATACCGGGCGCCTCTAACGTATAACCTAACACTGGAAGAATCGATGGATTCATCCGTTCAACTGTAATGTCGATATCCGGAGGCAATAGATTCCGGACTTCATTTATTTTGGATTCTATACGCTGCTGACTTATATCAATATTTGATTTCCAGTCCATAAAGGCACTGATTTCACAGCTGCCCCGGCTGGTGGTGCTTCGTATCAACTTGAGATCAGGAACTTGTTTTACAGCATTTTCTAACACACGGGTTACCGTAATCATCATTTTGTTTACAGGTTGTGCACCTGCATCTGCGATGATCTTTATTTTAGGAAAAGTGATTTCGGGAAATAAAGCCGTTTGAATTCTCGTGTATGAAAACATCCCGCCGATCAGTATGATACCAATGACAAGTGTGATGGGGTTTCTGTATAAAATAAAGAAATTTTTCATCCGGATAGCATTAATGGACGATCAACACGGAAGCTGTATCTGTCAGCCCATAATTTCCGGTGAGAAGGATCTTATCGCTCTCTGAAAATGCAGGAGAAAGTATTTCGACCTGAAAACCATTTTCAAGACCTTTTTGTATGGGTACTTTTATCGCTGTAGTGCTATCAATCAATTTCATAACCCAAAATTCTGTTTGCACTTCATCTGTCAGTATGGCATCTTTTGGAAGGAATACAGCTTTAGGTTTTGAATTTTTGATAAGGGTAATTTTTGCAATAAGATGTTCCGGAATTTGTTGCGCGCCATTTACTTTGATCAGAATCTTTTGTGTTTGAGATACCGGATCTACAGTAGGCAAGATAGAAGCTACATACCCCTGCAAGACCATTCCATCCGGTAATCGGAGTTGTACGTTTTTATTATTGTTGAGATAGGGTTTTAATTCGTATGGCAGATCGAGAACGAATCCAAAACTATTTCGATCACTGATGACTGCAAGTTGTTCCCCATCTTGTACGTAATCTCCGGATTGATAGCTTAGAGAATCAACATAACCATTGGCTGGAGCTCTTACGCGAACAATTCCATTAAATCTAAATGAAGAATCCAGTTGATTGATCGTGTTCCCCAGCGCTTCGGCTTCTTTGGTTTTAATTGTAAATATTTCCTGGCCTTTATTGATGAATTGTCCCACATGTGCATTTACATTTTTAAGGTAGCCTGTGGTGTTGGCTTTAAGGAATGTTTTTAATTGAAATACTGATGTTGCATTGAGTTCAATCGTTTCACTTAATGGACCAACTGTTACAGAAGTGAGCGTCACAGGAGTGCCTCTAGTTGCTTCAGCCTCTGTTGGAGAATCTTCCGTCTTTTTCCTGCAACTCATCACAAACAGTACCGAAAAAATGATGAGAAGTACCCATAGATTTCTGAAGAGCATATATCCTTATAGTTTTCGGTTCCAATAATTGATCTGGTTGATGATAAGCCAGCGATTGATCGTGTTTTGTGTTATGATATTTTTTGCATTCAGGTAATTTCCGATAGCATTGATATAATCAGTAATCAGTACATCACCAGTGATCAATTGCTGGCGCTGAGCGGAGATGAGGCCTTCAGTATATTTTATCTGATCTGTGGTTTGTTTTATCAATTGTCCGGCTAAGACAAGCTGCTTTTGCAATTGTGCAGTTTGTTGCCTGTATTGGCTCACAGAGAAATTTTTATAAGCAATCCTGTTCTGCTGCGCGATAACATTTTTAGCATGTTGCAATTCACGCTGTCGTCCATCATAAATGGGAATATTGATATTGGCACCTACGCTGTATCCAAAATTTTTGTAGGGAGTTTTGATAAAGGAGGAGCTATATCCCGCATCTCCATAAATACTTGCAGTGGGCTTGTACAAGTAATTGATCTTTGCATCTTCTGCCGCTATTCTAAGACTATCTATTGCATATTGGTTATAAAAAACAGTTTCATTAAACGATGGAATTAGCGTGGAGTCAAGATCAGGAGGCAGAAGCTCTGCCATGGTGGTATCTGCTATTCCACTGGAATAATTGAGGTTCCCGAAATCGGCCTGGTATTGATTTTTTAGCTGAGTTAGAAGCAATTCCTGTTGCTGTATCGTCACGAGAAAAGAAAGAAAATCTGTTTGTTTATACACTCCTTTTTCGGCCAGGGTTTTTATAATGGTTTCTTCATCTTTCAGCAGTTCAAGCATTTGCTCATTGAATTTTATCTGCAACAGGTCACCATAAGCGTTGATATATTGTTCTGCGATAGTCCGGCTTAAATCCTGCTCAGATATTTTTGCCTGGTTTTGAAGGCTCCTGTTTTGTATTTGGAGAGAGAGAAATTGATTGTTCAGATTTTTTCTGCCAACAACAGTTTGAGACACAGTGAACAACGCATTGAATGTATGACTATTCGAAAGCGCATCATCATAGCCCCACCCATTGGTGATCGGAGCATAAGTTCCGGCTATGTTGGCATTGACTTGTGGAAGATATGAAGCCCTGATGCGCTGGCTGTCAATCGCATTCGTCAGAATCTGATATTGGAAATCTTTTAGGAGAGGACTATTACCCCTTGCCTGATTAAGATAATAGGTAAGCTTATTTTGTGAAAAGGCAGTTTGGAAATAAACAAATAGGCACAAGCAAATAATTATTCTGATCAGCAATGAATGATTGGACTGGCCATGAATAGAGAGGGTTTGTTTATTAGTTCTTTTCATCGAAAGCACATGGTTCCTGGCCCCGATTTGGGGCATAGTAATGACGGTATTGGAACTTGTTGACTTCACAAAAACAATTTATCAATGGCTCTAAAGTTTTAAATGTAGGACAAGCACCGGTCTCCCGGTGCTTGTCCATGATATTAATCCTTGTCCTTGCCTTCTTCCATCTTAGTCTTGTTGACTACTTTTCCAGCCGCAGTAAAAACTACTTCCCAGTTCTCCTCACCTTTTTCTATTACAGCTTCGTAAACATGGCCGTCCTTAACGTTTTCTACCTTGTTAAGTTCTTTTAGTTTATAACCGGCAAATTCCTTATCGAGTGTTGTTTTAATCGATGCGGGTAAATCGGAATTTTCCATTTCCATTTCAGTTTCCATCCATACGCCTTTTAGATCAAAACTTGCGGAAGCTTCCTCTCCATTTTGTTTGAAGTTAGCTTCGTACTCCTTTGCATCCTCCATCTCCCAGGAAACCTTAGTTACAGCTGGAAATCTGGATTTGAATGCTGATGTAACAGCTGCAGGAACTTTATCTGATGAAAGTTTCTGAGCATTTGATGTTGTTATGGCAGTTGTTATAAGTGTTACTGCAAGAATCACTATTTTAAATTGTTTCATTTGAATTTGTTTATTAAAGGTTGATTATTTGATTATTCCAGCAAAGTTGCTCCCTGATTTAGAAGAAATTCTGAATTTTCAGAAAGAAAGGGAAAAAGTATGCTGAT
>JBDUDG010000359.1:0-3658 GCA_040003045.1 Saprospiraceae bacterium
GCCCTTGAAAAAATCCATGGGTGATGACGTAGTACTGATTCTTCTCTTCCTTTGTGAAGTTTGATGCCGGGGATGTCCATTGGTGTAAAGGTAGTGTTATGAAAACTTGAGGTAAGGTGTTTGAAAAATTAAAAACACTTAAAATATTCAAACGGCTCCAGACAAGTTTCACATTTATAAGCGGCTTTGCAGGGAGTGGATCCAAAACGACTTATCAAAGTAGTTTGAACTGACCCGCATTGAGGACATTTTTTCGGGGTACCATCTTCGGCATGCAGCGATGAACTTCCATTTGGTGGTGCTATGCCATATGCGAAAAGTTTTTCTTTCCCTTCTTCACTGATCCAGTCTGTAGACCATGGTGGGGATATACCCATCAGCACATTTGCATACTTCACGCCGCCTTCTACAAGCCTGGCTTTCACTAAATATGGAATTACATCTATCGCTGGGCATCCTGAATAGGTAGTAGCCAGCAGTATTCGCCAGTGATCATTTTCAGGCTGAATATCTACCACCATACCTAAATCCACAATCGAGATTCCCGGTATTTCAGGATCAGAAACTTCATAGATTAAGTCGGCGATCTGACGACGGGTTTTGCCCCCTGCCTCCTGAAAAGGGGGACCTGTTTTAATCTCATTGTGTTTGTTGCTTTTTGTCAATTGTCTGTTGCCTGTTTTATACCACAAATTTTCCCAGATTACTGCAAATTACATTGCCTTATGCCCTATTCTGTATGCTCTATGCCTTTTTAAAGCCACCAATTACACGAATTAGCACGAATTAATTTTACTTTTCACTTTACACTTTTCATTCTTTACTTTTTTCTTGCCGCTAATTGCACTAATTTTCGCTAATTAATTTTGACTGTTCGCGGTCAGAGACACGCGAATGACTGCAGCTCAGCAACCATCGCCTATCTACTTCACTAAATTGCTTCGGCGATCAGGAAAGTGGACCTGTTTTTTTGTTTTGTTCGGTGTTCGTTCCCGCTAAACAGCGGGATCTCGCTGCGCTCGATATTCATTATTCATTCGTGTCACCATTCCATGTCCGGATACGTTCTTTGCATGAATTGTAATTCCGTAAGGATATAACCCATTTGCTCTGTGTGTCTTCCTTCCTTTCCTCCGGTCTGCATGATTTCATCTTTTGGAGATTGAAGTCCTGCCTGGATAAAGACATCCGAAATTTTGGCATTCCATTCTGACTTGAGCGGATTGAGATTGATGCTAAATTCCTTATCTGCTAATGCAAGCTCATATGATGCGGGCTGAAACATTTCACCTGTGTATCGCCACAATTCATTCACTGCTTCCTGAACAATCTGATGACTGGTTTCAGTTCCATCGCCGAGCCGGATCATCCATTCGCTGCTGTATCGGAGATGGTATTTTATTTCCTTAAGAGTTTTTACAGCTATTGCTTTCAATTGATCATCAATATGGTTGGTCAGCATTTGATATTGATAGAAATTGAATGCATCGTAATAGAATTGTCTCACGATAGTGGCCCCGAAGTTTTTATTTGGTTGCTCGACGATGAGGAGATTCAGGTATTCATTTTCAAGTCGAAGCATAGCCAGACTATCCTCGTTAGTATTTCCACCAACCAGAGATGCCGTGTATTGATAGATCAACCTGGCCTGTCCAATCAGGTCAAGGGAAATGTTAGTCAATGCGATGTCCTGCTCGAGGACCGGTCCATGACCACACCATTCACCAAGTCGCTGACCAAGGATCATCGGGCTATCGGCAAGGTGCAGAAGGTATTTGATTTTGGGAACCACAGTCATCGGTTTAGCCTTCAAAATTACCTATTCCCTGAGGAATGAAATCCAAATGAAGACCGTTCATCGTATCTGATCCTATAATCGGCTTATATCCAGCCATAAACCTGAAATTCAAAACCTTCGCTTCCCTTCCGCTCTAGTGCAAATGAGTAAGTAGCAGATTAACCGATTTTTAAGTGTTAAGTTTTTGTTTTTTAGGATTTTATGTATTAATTTTACTCATCATATGATGAAATAATAATTATGTTTTGATTGTTGTGGTTTGGATATCTAAAAGCTAACTTTGACCTTTCTTTTTCAAACTGAGATCCCATGAAGTTTCACCTCTACGTTTGGGCATTAGCTATTACTGTCGTTTTTACATCCTGCTCGGATACAGAATACCTTAATGAAGTATTGCCCGTCACACAGGCTCCATCTCTGCAAACAGGTAAAATCACCACTGACTGGACTGATATGTATCTCCAGGTAGAGAAGGACTTGAAAGGGTTCAGGCCCACGCCTACCTGCAGGGCACTAGGATATATCCACATGGGTGCATTTGAAACCGCAGTTCCAGCCATGGAGCATTACAAATCAATTAGTACTGTCATAGTAGATTTTCAACCTCCTGTACTCAAACATGATCTGAATAAAATTGATTGGCAAATAGCGCTAAACGCTTATTATGGACGTGCACACCGTTTTTTCCTGTATGGCGCCAATACAAACCAGCTAGCTGCAATGGAACAATTGGAAGCCAATGAATTATCAGCTCTCAGTAAAGATGTTGCAGAAGGTATCGTTAAAACATCTATCGAATGGGGACAAGAAGTGGCCAACGCAATAATCGCTTATTCAGAAACAGATCGGGAGGGTGCCACACAATCACGAGACGGCAGTCCGGCAAGCTATTTCCCTCCGGCAGGAGATGGACTTTGGATTCCGACAGCACCTGATTACCACGCAGCATCTTTTCCTTACTGGGGTCGTGTACGCACATTTGCAACCAATCAGGAAGACCTGATCAGCCTGCCCCCGGTATATACATACAGTACAGATCCATCCAGCAAATATTATCAGGACAATCTTGAAGTTTCCAATCGCGTAAAAAATATTACAGAACAGGATCATTGGATCGCTGAATTCTGGAGTGATGATCTTACAGGTATGACTTTTAGCCCCCCAGCCAGGTTTTTTGCCATTGCTAATCAGTTAGTGACCAAAACAAAAATGAACCTTGAGGAAACACTACATATGTATTGTATCCTTGGAATAGCCACCAATGACGCTGCAGTCGCCTGTTGGAAATCAAAATATATCTACAACACCGAAAGACCAGAGACATATATCAGAAAATATATTGATCCTGACTTTCAACCTATTCTTGGAGAGGCTATTGGAAAACCAGGACTCACTCCATCCTTCCCTGGCTATCCTTCCGGTCACAGCACATTTGCCGGTGTTGGAGAGCGCATTTTCGATCACTTCTTCGGTGAGGAATACGAATTCACAGATCTTTGTCACCTGGGTCGTACTGAATTCAGAGGTTATCCAAGAACATTCACTACCTGGAAAGAATTGGCGGAAGAAGATGCTTATTCACGTATTCCGCTTGGCGTTCACATTAGAATGGATTGTTCAGAAGGATTGCGCTTAGGAAATGTGATGGCTGTCAGAGCCCTTGCTTTGGACCTGCAGAAGTAATCTGCCCATCGTCAGAAAAGATATTTAAAGCACAATGAAAGGCTGGCTAAAGATGCTGGCCTTATTTATTGTCGATAAAAGGACTGAACTATTGATCTTTATCCCCTCCTGCATCGAAAAAACAACTTTCGGAAATAACTCTTCGTTAAAGGGTTCATACATTTAGGCTTCATGGCT
>JBDUDG010000360.1:0-3652 GCA_040003045.1 Saprospiraceae bacterium
ATCAAAAATGTAACCGGTGTGACGCTTGATAAATATGTGGATAGTGTTTTTTACAAGCCGATGGGTTTGAGGGAAATTGGTTTTCATCCTTTGCAAAGATTCACAGTGAATGAAATCGTGCCATCGGAAGATGATGATTATTTCCGGTGCCAGCGTATCCAGGGATATGTACATGACATGACCAGCGCTATGTTGGGTGGAGTGAGTGGGCATGCAGGATTATTTTCTGATGCAGAAGATCTTGCGGTAATTTTTCAGATGTTGATGAATAAAGGATATTACGGAGGGAATCAATATCTGGATCCAAATGTCATCGATGTGTTTACCTCAAGATATCAAAATTCCACACGTCGCGGTCTTGGATTTGATATGAAAGAGTTGGATAAGGAAAAATCGCAATTGACATCCATGTATTCATCACCTTCTACCTACGGCCATACTGGTTTTACAGGAATTTGTGTGTGGAATGACCCTCAATCAAAGCTGGTGTATGTCTTTCTTTCTAACAGGACATTTCCTACCATGCATAATGGTCTTCTCAGTTCATATAATATCCGGGAAAGAATTCATAGTCGGTGTTACAGAGCGATACAAGGTTACAAAGGGTATACGCATGATCTGATACAGGGATGAGATTATCATACACACTCCTCATCGCATGGCGGTACATTTTAGGAAAAAAAACATTCCAGGCCATCAATGTGATCACGGGCATTTCAACGATTGGCATTGCTATTGGCGCAGCTGCACTGTTGCTGATCTTATCCGTCTTCAATGGCTTTGAAGATCTTTTAAAAGGGTTGTATAACTCTATATATACAGACTTAAAAGTATCGCCTGCGCAGGGCAAATTTTTTGTTCCGGATTCTGCTGATCTTGCCACAATTAAATCCTGGCCTGAAGTAAAGGATTACAGTCTAACGCTGGAAGAGACTGCTCTGTTGGACTATAAAGGCAACCAGGATATCTGTACACTCAAAGGGGTGGATGATCATTTCAAATTGGTGACCAGCATTGATAGTGTATTACTTGACGGAGATTTTTTATTGCAACAGGGTGAAGTAGAGCTTGCCATAATGGGCGCAGGTATTGCGCAGCGATTGAATGTGGATCATCTGAATCCATATGAATCGCTTAAAATATATCTTCCAAACCGTAAACAGCATGGGCCTCTGGATAAGCCATTCAAGGAACAACGTGCATACCCGGTCGGTCGCTTTTCGATCAAGCAGGATTACGATTATCAATATGTATTTGTTTCGCTGGATTTTATTCAATCACTCACTGATGCGCCTGGAGCAGTATCCGGTATAGAGATCAGACTGGCTCCGGGGGCCAATGGAGATATCATCAAGAAAAAGATCAGTGCGCTGATGGGGAATGCAGTGATAATTAAAAATAAAAATGAGCAGAATGCTGCTTTTTTCCAATTGATGAATATTGAAAAATGGATTTCTTATGCGGTGGTGTCCCTTACACTGATCATTGTGTCTTTTAACCTGGTGAGTGCATTGTGGATGATCGTTCTGGACAAAAAGAAAGATATCGCGATACTTCAATCCATGGGTTCAGCACCGGCAGATGTTCGAAAAATATTTTTCAGATCGGGGTGGCTCATTTGCTTCCTTGGATTTGTGATTGGCATAGGGCTCGCGATGCTTTTTTATTTTTTGCAAAAACACTACGGGATTGTACCTATCCCGGAAGGATTTGTGGTGGATTCCTATCCTATTGAATTGAGATGGATTGATATATTTATTGTAGGGGCTACAGTATTTGTGATTGGATCGCTTGCGTCATGGATGCCGGCCAGAAAAGCTTCGAAGATTGCGGCGTATATTAGAAAGGAGTGAAAAGAGTTCAGGGAGCAGAGGGCATGGGGGCAGAGAAAACAGGAAATTAAATTTGCGTTAATCCGCGGAAATTTGTGGCAAAAAATAAATAGTCGCCATTGAATTCGTGCTAATTCGTGAAATTAGTGGCAAAAAAATAGATAGCATTGAATTCGTAAGTAGTGTGAAATTTTCTCTGTGTGCTCTGTGTGCTCCTTACGAATAATCTGACCACTTAACTTTATGCTCCCGTTTACCGCTTGATCTTCGATAAGCTAATTTTCATTTTGCCCACTTCATTCTACGTTCTTCTCAGCTGTTTCATTAGCGATTTTTCAAAAATATAGATTATGAATATATATGCTAAAAGCAGAACAGTATTCACAAACAAAACAACTGCTGTTTTCCCTTCATAAAATTGCCTCAACCACTCCATTAATCCGTAGATCATTAATGAGACCAATATCCAAACTGCCATCCTTACTATTTTATATGGAATGGGGAAATATTTTTGACCCTGTATATAAGATGCCACACACATAAATAAATAACAAATCAGGGCAGCCCAGGCAGAACCAATCACGCCAAATCCAAAAGTTTTAATGGCCAAATAATTCAGACCTATGGTCAGTACGCTGCCAATGCCCGCGATTAAAGCACCCAAAAGTGTCTTATCCGCTAGTTTATACCAAGTCGAGAAATTATAATATACCCCCAAAAGTAAATACGACAATAATAAAATCGGGACTACCTCCAGCCCTTCTCTGAAATTCTTCCCAAGTAATAATTGAACCAAATCCATATAGGCAAGAATGCCCAACATCATCACAGCTCCAACAATCGTGAAAGCTAATGCAACATCTGCGTAGACCTGTCTTGCATTTTCCTTGTACTGATGCGCGAAGAAAAAAGGTTCTGCCGCGTAATTAAATGCAACAGTAAATAAATTGAGCAGAATAGCCAGGGAGGCAGCAGCAGCAAATACTCCACCTTCTGAAAGATTTTCAGTTGTTGAATTAGGCAACCACCATTTTTGAAAAGTAATATAGGATGATTGATTGATGACGCCTGAGATACCCACTATCACCAAAGGCCAGGCATACTTTAACATCTTTTTTAAAAAACTGAAATCCCATCCCAAATCTGCTTTTTTCATGAGAGGCAATAATAAACTAAACGTGATCCCACTGGCTATGAGATTTCCAAGAAAAACGTAAAAAAGTTTATCACCGGGTTGATATATTTTTTCCCACAAACCACCTCCTGCCGCCAGCCTCGGAAGTAATTCGAGAAAGAATAGCACAAATGCAAGATTGAGCAATATGGATCCAAGTCGTAATGATAAAAACAACCAGGGCCTATTCTGTTGTCTTAAACTTGCAAAAGGAACTGCACTCAGCACATCAAAAAACAATACCCAGGCTAACATCATGAGATGAGTGGTCATGCCGGGATATTCCATGCCATTGGCAATCTGCACTTTGAATGCCCATACGAATGCTACAAAAAAACCTGCAAGCGAAGCCAGGAAAGCCATTGACATGGAGGTGACAGATGACCGGTTTTCCTTTGCAAATCTGAAGTAAGTCGTTTCCATTCTGAAAGTCAGTATGATCAGGAAAAGGGCCATATAAAAATAGAGATCCCTGTAGATGCCAAATTGGCTCTTATCACCATTGAATACCCGAGTGAGATAAATGGTCAAAAAAACATAGTTCAATACCTTGCTGAGAATTGAACCAGAACCGTAGATGGCCGTTTCACCGGCAAGTTTGCGAAGTAGTGTCATTGATGCGGGTGTGAATTTAGAAGAGAATTTA